>JAACEG010000101.1 GCA_011682665.1 Lysobacteraceae bacterium | reverse complement strand
CCAATCCTCAATATATCCGATTCCTTGTATTCCCCCAATTACCGCCCCAAAATCATTTTCAACACTTCTTTGCGCATCCGCTTTTGAAGGTGCGTCAATTTCAACATCCCCTTCAAACATAAATCTAACTCTCGCTTTAAATTTCATAATTTCAATTTTTTATTGGTTTATATTTTATTATACGAAAATTATATTAAATTGTTTCATTTTTTATTAATAAAAAAAACGGGGTTGCTCCATACATAGGATTGACGCTCAACCCCGCCACGACTTTTGCCGTTCTGCGTTCCTACTACACATTTTATTATACGAACATTGTATTAAATTGTTTCAACAAATTTCTTAAAATTGTCATTGCCATGAATATGATTATAGTAATTACCAATTTTGAAATAATAATCATAAGTTTTTTCAACTGTTCTATCAATAAACTGTTTTGTTTCAACTTCTTCTGAATAGGTTTCATAGGTAAATTTTTCAGCCAATTCTCTTTTGAGTCTTTCAATTGCATAACCTAATCCTTCCCAATCAAAACCTCTTTTACGTTTCTTTGCATTTTTTGCAAATTTTGTAATTAAATTTTTTGCCCTGCTTTTTATTTGAGAATAACTGATTTTCATAATTACAATTTTTTAATCCAATTCGTTATAGATTGTATTTCTATGTTTAGGATTACGTTTGTAATCCTTTTTGCTGGAATGTACTTTGTGTTTTTGCTTCCAACCGTGTTCGTTTTCCAATTCCATTTCACGACTTGTTTTTCTGTTTGCTGCAAGCCATTTGTCAAATTTTAAAGTTTTCATTTTGGTTTGTTTTTAAATACATTATATTATACGTATAAACCGCAAAAAAGTTTCATTATTCACAAAAATCTTTTATATTTTTTTTGTAATCTGAAAAATTGTAAACAAATTGAACAGGTGCAAAAAATATATTCTCCATATCTTTTTGATCAGTCAATACAAGAAAATGATATGGAAATAAATGTTTTATTGCACGTTTATGTTTTATTGCACGTTTAATTGTGTAATTTATACTGTCATAATTATTAAATTTCCATTGAATATACAATATACCATTTTTTGCAATTATTAAAAAATCTTCTTTGCCAATATTTGTTTTTAAATTTGGATCAAAAATCGGTGGTTCATACATATAGATTTTTTTATTGCTTGCATAATATTTTTTAATAAAATCAATATCAATTATTCCCATTGGTGGAGTATAAAAACCTTTGCGTTTTAAGAATGACACAATGTTTTTATTGTGCCATTCTTTGAATATTTGTTCAGTCATTTTAGTATATTTTTATGGGTGAATAATTGCGCTATCTTGTCCGTGGGACCAGTAATTGTGTATATTGACCAGCAAATTAATATAATCAGCACGTGTTTTAATATCTTTTGATAAATCACGAAATTTTTTATCTTTTATGCTTTTAATCTTTCTGAAAAAAATATCCCAATCAAAATTTAGCACCTTTTGATTAGATCTGTTAATCTTAATAGGTATTGTAAACATTACTACAATAATTGCCTGTTTTAATGACCTGTATTTTTCTTTGTGTTCCAAACGATTTTTTAATATTTTATAAACACGTACAAATAAATCAAAATCATTTTGAAAATCTTTAGTGTCAATTTTTTTAGCATTTTCTTTGCTCTCAAATACTTCAATTCCAAGCAAATTACGATTTTTACCATTGTTATAAGATATTGACTGGTGCAAAATGTTAAAAGCATCAGACAATTCCAATCGCACATCGTATTTTTTTTCAAATTCACTAAAAAGTGAATACAATCTTTCAGCCAACGGCATTTTTTCACTCAATGCAGTTTTATACATTTGTTTGATAGTCCATGCGCCAATACTGGTACTGTTTATATCCGCCGTAATTTTAATTGATACGGGCGGGCAAACTCTGAAAATCAAGGGCATTCTGTCTTTTTTACTATAAGTTTTGATGGCTGATATTACTCTATGGTGTCCGTCAATCAATTTACCAGATGGATCGCATTCAATTGGCGTTCCCCATATAGGATAAAAGGTTTTATTTTTCATTTTTGCAGTGTGATCTGTTAATTTACTTAGAATAAAACCTTTTTCTTCACCTCTGTTAAATTTAGCAATCTTAAAAATTTCATAATTCGTGGTATAACAAAGTTGCCCCTGAAATACATTTTTTAATTCACTTCTTTTTTTTATCATTCTAAAATGTTGGGATTTTAGATACTCTTTTTTTGCTTCCATGATTTTTGTTTTTGATTATGTTTTATTATACGAAAAACTTCCAAAAAAGTTTCAAAGTTTTTAATATATTTTTATCTATTTGTTTGGTTTTTAATTACATATATTTATACGTATAAACTGCAAAAAAGTTTCAAAAAATTGTAATTAATTTTTCTAAATTTAAAAAAAACCTGCCATTACTGACAGGTTTTAATTAATTACTATGAATAAAAATTATTTCAAAAATATTCCTCAAAAAGAAATGCTAAAAATAATTCTTAATTAAAA
>JAACEG010000100.1 GCA_011682665.1 Lysobacteraceae bacterium | reverse complement strand
ACCAGCCCCTAAATAAGCTAAAAAATTTACGAAAAATCTTTAAGATTGAACTTTTTAGACAGTATGGAAGACGGGAATCTCATTTTTCGTCATAGTCCTTTTTAGAGAGACTGCGACGTGATAGAAAGTTTAAAGTAATTTAAAAAAATAAAATATCTTTGCAAAAAATTTTTTTTGTATTATCATTATTGATATGAACAATTTACAAAATAAAGCTAAAAAATTTACTATCTGCCATGTAACTTCACAAATTACGCCTTTTTCTAAAACAGGCGGAATGGCTGATGTTGTTAATGCTCTTTCCAGAAAACAGTCCCAGTTTAAATATAACGTAATGATATTCAGCCCTTATTATGGTTTTATTAAAAAAAAAGAGTTTGAAAGAGAAACTATAGCTAAAAATTTAAAGGTAAAAATAGGCGAAAAAAAATATACTTTTGCAATTAAAAAAGTAAAACTTTTTGACAACGCAAATGTTTATTTTGTTTGTAACGATAAAATGTTCGGCTCGCATAAAATTTATGGAACAGGTTTTGACGGTTTGCGTTTTTATTTTTTTGAATTGGCTATTTTGCAATTTTTGCGTCATAAAAATATTGTTCCGCAAATTATTCATTGCCATGATTGGCATGCTGGATTGATCCCTAATTTTATTAAAAAATCAAAATTTTTTAAAAAAACAGCTACAATTTTTACAATCCATAATTTGATTTTTCAGGGACCTAAAAATTGGTGGGAAATACCTTCTGAAAAAAAAGATAGTGGAAGAAATACTTTAACAACAGATAGGGAAAAAATTGAATATTTGAACTTTACAAAAAGAGGAATTCTATATTCTGATATTATAAATACTGTTTCTGAACGTCATGCAAAAGAAATATTAACCGCTAAATATGGACAGGGATTGGAAAAAATATTAAAAAAACGCAAAGAAGATGTATATGGAATTATTAATGGCATTGATTATAAAGTGCATAATCCTAAAATTGATAAATATATTTATCGTAAATATGATTGGGATACATTGCGCCATAAAAAAATAAATAAGATAGAATTACAGAAAGAATTAAAATTAAAAGAATCAGAAGACGTCCCTCTGATTGGTTTTTCAAATCGTTTAAGCGAACAAAAAGGGATTGTTTTATTGCAAAAAGTAATGAATACTTTATTAAAATTGGATTTACAATTTGTTATTATTGGGGATCGTTGTGGAACCAAAGAGTATATTAATTTTTTCAAAAAAATAGCAAAAAAATATCATGATAAATTAGCCGTTTATTTAAAAAGTCGTTTTCCAGAAAATATGGAAAGTAAAATGTTCGCGGCAAGCGATATGTTCTTGATGCCTTCGCGTTTTGAGCCCTGCGGTATTTCACAAATGAAAAGCTTGCGTTATGGCAGTATTCCTATAGTACATAAGACTGGCGGACTTTCAGATACAATTGAAAATTTTGATCCAAGGACGCGACATGGAAATGGTTTTGTTTTTGATTCTTATAATGAACAGGAATTTTTATGCGCTATCATAAGAGCTTTAGAGAATTATAAATATCCTAATAGTTGGGAGTATTTAACTTGGCGCAGTATGAAATTATCTTTTTCATGGGAATTGCCGGCAAAAAAATATTTACAACTATATAAAATCGCTATTAAAAAAAATAATAATAAACAATTTTAATTATTTTAAATAGGGGCTGGTGATACACTCACTTTCAGAGCGACTCTAGTTAGAGGCTGGTGACGAGAGCGAGCGCGTCACCAGCCCATAAATATTAAATATTTTTTTGCTTTTGTTTTAAGTAAAAAGTATTTAAACAGGATATTTCTATTTCTCTTCTACTAAATTCATAAATACTTGACAATTTTTAAAAATTGTTTTATGCTAAGATTAATTTAATCAAGATTTATATTAGCTAAAATTTATGGTAAAAATAAAAAATATAAATCATTCAAAAGCGGTTGGATAAACAGTAATTTTTTATTGTTTTAGCAAGCCGCTTCAGAGCGGTTTTTTTTATTTTTTAACGCCTGATAAAAGGTAAGGAACAAAAATTTTTGTTCCTTGCTAAATTTTGCCAGTTGTTAAGAACGAACTTTGACAATTTAATATTAAAGTAATAAAGCGAATAACGAGCAATTTTAAGTAGGATTTGTTTTTAACAAATTCTAAATATATAAAAAGAATTTTAATAAAGCAGTTAAAATTCTTGTGGTTAATAAAAAAATACTCAAGGGCGTATGGTGGATGCCTTGACACAAAAAGCCGATGAAGGACGTAGCAACTTGCGATAAGCTTCGGAGAGGTGGTAAGCAACCTTTTGATCCGGAGATTTCCGAATGGGGAAACCTTCCTATGCAAAACATAGGAATCCGTTGTCTGAATCCATAGGACAATGAGATGGGCACCCGGGGAATTGAAACATCTTAGTACCCGGTGGAAAAGAAAACAATTTCGTGTCTCACTTTCGTTCAACACAAAATCAATTTTCAATTTGCAATTTTCACCCTATGTAGATAATTTATCTAACAGGG
>JAACEG010000022.1 GCA_011682665.1 Lysobacteraceae bacterium | reverse complement strand
TTTTAGCGCTCACAGTTCCATCTTGGCTAACTGTTACTTCAACGCCTTCTAATATTTTAATTGGTTGTTTCCCTATTCTAGACATAAACTTGTATTATATTTATTATATTTTAACATTTTTTTAATCTAATTGACCCAACAATCTGTAATTGAATTTAGTAAAAAATCCAAAATCCAAAATCGTAAATTCCAAATAAATTTAAATCATTAAATTCAAAATTCAAAACGATTTTGAAAATTTGAATTTTGGATTTATTTGTAATTTATTATAATATTTATCAGTTTAATAAATTTTCAAAATGTTAAAATTTAATTTTAACTTTATTTTATAAATATACCCTTTAATATATTTCGCAAAGTATTTCTCCTCCAATTTTTCTTTTGCGAGACTCCTTATTAGTCATTAAACCTTTCGGAGTGGAAATAATAGAAATTCCTAAACCATCTAAAACCATCTTTAAATCTTTGTATTTAGAATAAATTCTGCATCCTGGTTTACTGATTCGCTTTAAAGAGCTAATCGCTGGCTCTCCATTTTCATATTTAAGAGTTATAATTATATTATTATCAATTTTAGAAAATTTTTCAATCCACCCTCCTTTTTCCAAAATTTTTGCTAATTCTAATTTTATTTTGGACATTGGAATAACAACTTTCGTTTTTTTAGCTGCTAAAGAATTTCTTATTCTTGTTAGCATGTCCGCTATTGGATCTGTCATATATTTATAATTTTATAAATTAAATCTCAATATATTTTTCCGAGATTTTCCGCGTTAAATTCTGCGTTAATCTGCGCGCATAAAAATTTATTAAAATTCCTATGCAATAAATTTACCAACTTGATTTTTTAATTCCAACAATTTTTCCATCTCTGGCTAATTCTCTAAAACAAATTCTGCATAATTTAAATTCTCGCATATATCCACGTTTTCTGCCACAACGCCAACAACGATTTACTTTTCTAGTGGAAAATTTTGGTTCTTTATTTGATTTTACTATTTGAGCTTTTGTTGCCATAAATATAATTTATTTTTTATTTTTAATTATAAAATTATCAAATTATTATTCTACATTTTTTTCTGTCATTCCCGCGAAGGCGGGAATCTCCTGTTTATTCAAAATTTGAGATTCCCGCCTTCGCGGGAATGACAAATAAAATTATTAATTATTTTTTAAAAGGAAAACCTAATAATTTAAATAATTCTAATCCCTCTTCGCGATTTTTGGCTGTTGTAGAAATAGATATTTCCAAGCCATGCAACTTTTCAACATTTTCCATTTCAATTTCCAAAAAAACAATATGCTCTTTTATCCCTATTGTTAGATTGCCATTTTCGTCAATACTTTTAGAAGAAATCCCTCTAAAATCACGAATTCGGGGCAAAACAATATTTATTAATTTATTTACAAAATCATACATTCTATCATTACGGATAGTAACTGACATCCCGACTGTCATCCCTTCTCTAATTTTAAAACCAGAAATTGATTTTTTTGCTTTATTTTTTATTGGCATTTGCCCAGTAATTGCCATTAAATTTTTTTCAACTGACTCAATATATTTTGTATCTTTTAAGCCTGAGCCTAAACCAACATTGATAACCGCCTTTACTAATTTTGGGCATTCTAAATTATTTTTATAATTAAATCTTTCCTTTAATTCTGGAATTATTTTTTTATTATACTTATCTTTTAAAGTCATAAATTCATATGTCATTCCCGCGAAAGCGGGAATCTATTTTTTTATATTTATTTGGATTCCCGCCTTCGCGGGAATGACAAAAATAATTAAATTATTTCTTTGCATTTTTTGCAAACTCTTACTTTACTCTTATCTTCTAACTTTTTATATTTTACTCTTGTTGGCTTTGAACATTTTGGACAAATAAGCATTACATTTGAAATATCCATCGGGGCTGAAAATTGAATTTTTTGTCCTTTTTCCCCTTCTTTTTTAGGACGCATATGTTTAATCCTCAAATTCAATCCTTCAACAGAAACCTTTTTAAAATTTTTAGCCACTTTCAAAACTTTTCCGCTTTTACCGCGATCCTTGCCTAATATTATTTTTACTTTATCATTTTTTTTAATTTTCATAAAACTATTATTTGTTAACGAATTTTCCTCCCCTATCTATGGAAACCTGCCTGCCGGTCTGCGGGGTAAAAATTATAAATACCCCCTCTAACTCCCCCTAAATAGGGGGAGAACGAGAAAACAGATTTCCCCTACAAGGGGGAGAACGAGAAAACAGATTTCCCCTATAAGAATGAGAACAACTATTTTTTTTACAAAACTTCCGGAGCCAAGGAAATAATTCTACTAAATCCTAAATCTCTTAATTCTCTGACAACAGGACCAAAAATACGAGTTCCTTTTGGCTCCTTTGTTTTTTTATCAACAACAACAATAGCATTCTCATCAAAACGAATATAACTACCATCTTTTCTTCGTATTTCTTTTTTTGTCCGCACAATAACCGCGTCTAAAACTTCCCCCTTTTTAACTCCGCTATGCGGTTGAGCTTCTTTAACTGTTATTTTTATAATTCTGCCAACTCTTCCATATCTTATACCTGTTCCCCCGAATAAACCAATACACTGCACTCTTTTTGCTCCAGAATTATCAGCAACTTTTAACATTGATCTATGTTGAATCATACTTTTATTTAAATTTTTAGGATATTTAGGATGTTTAAGATATTTAGGATTTAATTTTAAATATTATCCTGAAAATCTCAAAACTCCTAACAATCTTAATAATCCTTTTATTTAATAAATTACTCTCCATTTTTTATCCTTACTTAATGGTCGACATTCAATAAATTTTACTTTATCTCCTTGTCTAAATTCATTTTTCACATCATGGACTTTATATTTCTTACTTACTAAATATCTTTTTTTATATTTTGGATGAATTTTTATTCTATCAACTTTTACGACTATGGTCTTTTCCATCTTATCTGATATTACAATACCATTAAAAATTCTTTTTATTGTTTTGTTTTCTGACATATTATTTTATTTTTTTTGCTTTATTTAATATAGTTGATATTCTCGCAATATCTTTTTTTACTTTTCTAATAGCTCTTACATTTTTAAGATGCCTACTTTCAACATCAAACTTAAACTTACGGAGTTTACTACGTTTTTCAGTTAATCTCATTTTTAATTCTTTTTTTGATATTTTTTTTATTTCTTTTATATCCATAAAGTATAATGCGAATATTACAAATTAATATGCAAATGTTACAAATAAATCTAAATTATTATTTACTGATAAATTTACATTGAATTGATAATTTATATTCTGCTAATTTCATTGCCTCTTTTGCCTCATCTTTTGAAACACCAGCAATCTCAAACAAAATCATTCCGCTCCTTACTACGGCGACGTATCGATCAACCGAGCCCTTCCCTTTCCCCATAGGCATTTCAGCTCCTTTAGCGGTAACTGCTTTATCTGGAAAAATTCTTATCCACATTTTTCCCTTTCTTTTTAAAAGATGGGTAATAGCGCGCCTTGCTGCCTCAATTTGTCTTGAATCAACCCAACCAAAAGATTGGGCTTTTAAACCATAATCTCCAAAAGCAATTCCTATTCTAGAGGTAGCTATATTTCGTTTTCTTCTTCTTCCTTTCTGAGTCTTTCTATATTTTGTTTTTTTTGGTGCTAACATATTTCAAATTAAAAATTAAAAAATCAAAAATGAAAATGATAAGAATAATTTTTACTTTTTAATTGTAATTTTCCCTTTTTCATTTTTAGTTTTTACTTTTAAAAATGTCTCCTTTATAAATCCATGCCTTTACTCCTATCACCCCATAAGTAGTATTAGCTATTTTAAAAGCATAGTCAATATTTGCTCTTAATGTATGCAAAGGCAAACTACCATAAGACAAGCTTTCTGTTCTTGCAATTTCCACCCCATTAAGTCGTCCAGACAATTTTACTTTTGCTCCTTGAGCGCCGGCTTTTTTTATTTTTTCAATCGCTTGCTTCATTGCTCTCTTAAAAAGTATTCTTTTTTCTAAATCAGCAACTATTGACTGCGCCACTAACTCAGCGGAGAGATTAGGGCTTTTGATTTCTTTTATATTTAAATTTATAACTGTTTTATTTTTTGTTTGAGCATTTTTGAAAAATCTTTTAATTATGTCTTTGCGCAAATTCTCAATACCAGCTCCTCCGCGTCCAATAATCATACCTGGTTTAGAAGAATAGACATCCAATTCAAAAGAATCGCCTGATCTTTTTATACTTATTTTAGCTATCCCCATATCTTTGAGTTTCTCTTTAATATATTCTTTAATTAAAATATCATCACGCAAAAATTTGCTAAATTTTTTTTCAGAAAACCAACTTGAATCCCAAGTATAAATACTATGTAATCTAAATAATTTTGGATTAATTTTATGTCCCATATTTGTTTAATAAGATTATTAGAATTATTAGAATATTTAAGATGTTTAGGATTTTAATTTATTATCCTAATAATCTTAATAATCCTAGCTATCTTAACAATCTTAACTATTAAATTTATCCTGCTTTTCTTCTAAATATTTTTTTAACAAAACCTTTTTTCCCTTTTTCTCTTAAATGATCTTGGTGTTCTTTATGTCTGTGTTTCCCCTTCTTTCTTTCATCAAAAATTTCTTTTTCAATTTCTCTCTTTGCTGGCTTCTTTCCTTCTACTTTTTCAATATCTTTTTTTCCGCCAGTTAGCGGAACTTCTTTTTTAATTTCCTTTTTAGGTGCTTCTTTTGTTAACTTAGGAATCGCTATTTTACTTTTTTTGATATTTTTCTTTATTGTTTCTTCTTTTTCATCTAAAATTAAAGATATGTGAGAACTCCTTTTTCTAATTGCTCCTGCCCTGCCAAACGCTCTTGGACGCCATCTTTTCAAAGTCGGACCTTCGTCAACTTTTATTTCCTTTATATATAAATTATCTCTTTCTAACCCAAAATTATGTTTAGCATTAGCCACGGCTGAATTCAACAATTTTTCAACTGGTTTTGCAGCTAATTTATTCATAAATTTTAATTGAGCTAAAGAATCATTAACATCCATCTTTCTGATGATATTAACAACTAACCGAATTTTTTTCGGGCTCATTTTAATATATTTTGCTTTTGCTTTCATTTCCATAAAATATAATGCTAATACGCAAATTTATGCAAATGACGCTAATATATTATTATATTCACGACATTCGCATTATTCGCATAAATTTGTATTATTATTATTTATTTTTCTCCTTTTGCTTGAGCTTTAGCCATCTTTCCGCCATGAGAAATAAATTTTCTTGTGGCAGAAAATTCTCCAAGCTTATGTCCAACCATATTTTCGCTAATAAAAATAGGGATATGTATTTTTCCGTTATAAACTCCAATAGTAAATCCTATCATCTCTAAGGTGATAACACAAGATCTATCCCATGTTTTTATTATTGTTTTATCGCCCTGCTTTAAATTCTTTATTTTTTTTAACAATCTTTCATTAATATACGGGCCCTTTTTTAAACTTCTAGACATAGTTTTAAATTATGTAACGTCATTGCGATAAAGGAGCAAAGCGACCGATGAAGCAATCTCGAGAATTGACGATTTTATTCATGGGATTGCTTCGTCGCTCACTTCATTCACTCCTCGCAATGACATTAAAAAATTAAATTATTTTCTCTTTCTTTTTCTTCTTTTAATGATTAATTTATTTGTATTTTTTTTCTTATTTCTTGTTTTAACTCCAAGCGCTGGTTTACCCCAGGGAGTTTTTGGATGTTTTAAACCGATTGGTTGGTTGCCTTCTCCTCCTCCATGGGGATGGTCAACCGGATTCATGGCTTTTCCGCGAACAGTCGGTCTTATCCCTTTATGCCTTATTCTACCTGCCTTTCCCCATCTAATCAAACGATAATCAGGGTTACTTACTTGGCCTATTGTTGCCATACAATCTTTTGGAACTAACCTTATTTCTCCTGACGGCATTTTAAGCTGAGCATACTTTCCTTCTATCCCCATTAACTTGACAATTGTTCCAGCGCTTCTTGCAATCTGCGCACCTTTCCCAGGATTTAATTCTATATTATAAACTCCAATTCCAGAAGGAATATTTTTAAGCGACGTTCTATTCCCTAACTTTATTTCAGTTTCTTTTTTTTTAGAAGAAACAATTTCATCTCCGACTTTCATGCCTATTGGAGCAATTATATATTTTTTTTCACCATCTCCATATTTAATTAAAGCAATTCTGGCTCCTCTATTTGGATCATATTCAATGGTCTTAACAATCGCTTGAACATCAAATTTATTCTGTTTGAAATCTATAATTCTAATATATCTCTTTGTTCCTCCTCCGCGATGGCGAACTGTTATCTTCCCTTGATTATTTCTTCCGCTTTTTCTCTTCTTTATAACAACTAAAGATTTCTCTGGAGCTTTTTTTGTAATATCAGAAAAATTCTGGACTGATGACTGTCGTCTTCCTGAAGTTGTTGGTTTGTATTTTCTAATTCCCATATAATATAATGCTAATACGCGAATATATGCTAATGACGCTAATATAACATAATGCTAATACGCGAATATATGCTAATGACGCTAATATATATTCACGACATTCGCATTATAATTCGTAGCATTCGCATTATTGTTATACGCCTTTGTAAACTTCAATTTTTTCTCCCTTTTTTAAGGTTATAATCGCTTTTTTCCATTTTTTTGTTTCTCCTGAAACCTTTCCAGATCTTACTTTCCTCCCTCTCATATTTATAATATTAACAGAAATAGGCTTTATTCCATACACTTCTTGAATTGCTTTTTTTATATCTATTTTATTAGCCTTAGTTGATACAGCAAAAACGTATTGATTAAAGACTCCCAAACTTGTAATTTTTTCAGTAATTAACGGTCTTACTAAAATTCTATAAGCTATCCCTTTGATTTTTTCTTTTTTCACATCCCTTGCTTTTATCTCCTTTTTTACAGCTTTTTTTTCTTCTCTTATTTTTTTTATATCTTTCTTTTTCCCTTTTTCTCCTTTTTTAACTTCTTTTTTAATGTCTCTTTCTGACTTTTTGTCTTCTTTACTTTCACCTTTAATTGTCTTTTTAATTTTATCTAAAAAACTCATACATATTTAAATTATAAATTCGAAACTGTTTATGATTTTGGATTTGATACTTTGGATTTATTTAAAATTTGTAATTTTGGATTTTGAATTTTTATAACTTTATTTTATCAACTGAATATACTTTTTCAATTTCTTTTACAGCATCAATTGTTGTTATTAAATATTTATATTTCAAAATATCAACTATATTTAAACTATTATTTCTGATTGTTCCTATTTTTGGCAAATTACGCGCTGATTTTATTATTTTCTCAGACTTATTGTCCAAAGCTAACAACGCGCTAAAACTTTCTTTTTTATTTTTCTTATTCTCTTCCCTGGATTCATTTTTATTTTTTTTTGCAAATTTATTTTCAAATTTTTTTAAAATTTCATTCATTTTTTTAGTTTTAATTTCAGTCAACTCAATCTTGTCTAATAAAATTAATCTGCTTTCTTTTACTTTATCTGAAAGGCACATCAACAAAGCGTTCGTTTTCATTTTTTTATTTATTTTTTTAGAAAAATTTTTTTGTTTTGTAGGCCCAAAAGTAATTCCTCCACCCTTCCAAATAGGACTACGGTTAGATCCTGCTCTAGCTCTACCTGTTCCCTTTTGCTTCCAAGGTTTTTTTCCTCCGCCTCTTACTTCTCCTCTATCTTTTGTATGCGCTAAAACCTGGCGAGAATTTGATTGCTGAATAACAACTGCTTGATGAACTAATTCTGGTTTTATTTTAACGCCAAAAACAGCGGGGTTTAATTTCTCTTCACCTATTTCTTCAGCTTTTTGATTATATTTTTTAATAAATATTGACATAATAATATAATGCTAATACGCGAATATATGCTAATGACACTAATATAACATAATGCTAATACGCGAATATATGCTAATAACGCTAATACATTATTATATTCGTGGCATTCGCATTGTGTTTTATTTTCTTTTCGTTTTCAAAAAACGGGTTTCCCTTCTTTTATACCCCCTCTAACTCCCCCTACAAGGG
>JAACEG010000021.1 GCA_011682665.1 Lysobacteraceae bacterium | reverse complement strand
GAAATAGCTAAGACAATAGTTCTTGAATCTAAAATCGGCTTGCGATAACGAAATTCGCTAGCATACTCAACTTCTACTGGGATGTCTGCATATTCTTCAAGCATATATTCTCCTACTAACCCAGCATAATAAGATGTGCCACAAGAAATTATTATTATTTTTTCAATAGTTTTAAGCTGATGAGCCACATTTTCCAATCCGCCTAATTTCGCGTTACCATCTTTAACAATTAATCGTCCGCGAATGGCGTCTTTGATAGTCTTGGGCTGTTCAAAAATTTCCTTTAACATAAAATGATCATATCCTTGCTTTTCAATTTTATCTTCTGTCCAATCAATCTGATGAATTTTATGTTGGGTGAATTTATTTTTTAAACTAATAATTTCATAATCGTTATTTTTTATAATTGCTATCTCTCCATCTTTTAAATAAATTACTTTATTAGTCTGCCGAATAATAGCTGCTGGATCAGAAGCAATAATATATTCTTTATCTCCAAGTCCTAGAAGCAAAGGGCTTCCTAAACGAGCAGCAATTATTTTATCAGGCTCTTTTTTATTGATAATGGCTAATCCATAAGTTCCTTTTATAGAGTTAAGCGTTTTTAAAACAGCTGTTTTAAAATTCTCTTTTTTATTAAATTCTTCAATCAAATGCGCGATTACTTCTGTATCAGTATCAGATCGAAAGAGATGCCCCTTTTTAATAAGTTGTTTTTTTAATTCTTGATAATTTTCAATAATGCCATTGTGGACGATAAAAATATTGCCAGAGCAATCTTTTTGAGGATGGGCGTTTTTTTCGCTTGGCTCTCCATGCGTCGCCCAACGGGTATGCGCTAAGCCAATTTTTCCTTGTTGAAAATTTAATTTTTGATGAGAATTTAACCGGCTATTATTAATTTTATTTTCTAAATTTAAAATTTTGCCAACTGATTTAAGAGTGACTATTTTGTCTTTATGCATAACTGAAATCCCCGCGCTATCATATCCGCGGTATTCCATTCTTTTTAATCCGTCTAACAAAATCGGTTGCGCTTTATTTTTTCCAATATAACCAATAATTCCACACATAGCTTTAAAGATTAAATATTAAAAAATATTTTTTAATATCAAATTATATTTTTATACTATCTTAAAACTATTTTAAAATCAACCGCAAATAAAAAACGCTTTTAAAATAAAGCGTTTTAAAAATCTTTAATTTATTTTATGCATATCTTGTCGCAATCATGATAAAGACAATCAGGCTTACAAGCACTAGGTCCCGCACAACATGGAATCCCAGGACTTTTAGAATTTGCGCTACAAACCCCCGAACCTTCTCCTTTAAGATAACAATTATCAATGCATCTTCCTCCCCAACAAACATGGTTGCCATTTCCGCAAGATTTTAAAGGTTCTTGATTGTCATCAGCAGGCATACAAATACCATTTCCAAAATCCTTACATATATCTCCAGAGACATCACTACAATTAAATCCTGGTTTAAAAACTCTTGCATCATAATTTTTAGTAGTATCTTCTGTATCTTTTTCTCCTTTACACGCAAATTCGCTAGTTGTAGCAAAACAATCTTTTACTTCTTCTCTCTTGGAATTTCTATAAACAATACAACATCCTGGATTATACCCTTCTTTTTTGCAACAACAATATTTCATATCTGGATCAACTTTGCCTCCTGCTATTTGAGGCTTACTTCCACAATAATTTTCATAGCTTGCTTCTTTTTGCGAAATAGGATTACATTCTTTCACTTGCCAACCACATCCTTTCATACTTTGACCTGATACTGAAATAACTTTAGCCATTTTCATATTAACAATATCAGGATTAATACTATATAAAAGAGTGTAAGAAAACAAAGCCAGAAGCAAACCGGCAATAGAACCCATAATCATCTGCTTTGCTTTCCCAATTTGCGTGGCGCTACCACCGGCTGTAAGCCAGGTCATTCCGCCAAGTGTCACCATAATAACAGCCAAAATTCCTGTTAAACCGATCGCGAATTTATAAAAATTAGCAATGTAATTTGTTAAAGTTGAAAAATCTGGATTAACAGGAGCATTTATATTAGAAACACCAGGAATTGGAACAGAGGGCTTAAACATAACATCTGACGCTAAAACCACGCTAAATAAAAAACTTTGAAAAATTAGAGCAAATAAAAAAATTGTAATTATTTTTTTATAATTCATAAAATAAATTAAATTTTAGGCTGTCTTTGCGAGCGAAGCGAAGTAATTCCATGAATATTATCGCCAATCCTCGGGATTGCCTGCCGGACGGCAAGCAGGCTTTGTCGTTCCTTCTCGCAATGACGATTAGATTTTAACTCACAAATTTAACTTCATTATCTTTTTTCTTAATTAATTCTACTATATTATTTAAAGTTTTGCCAGTGATGTCTCGTCCGCCCAAGCCAACAATAAAACTTTGAATTTTCGCTTTTATTTTATTAAAAGCAACAGCCTTAATTTCTTGCGCTAAAATTCCTTCTTTGCCTAAAGAAATATCTTTATCTAAAACAGCTACAAATTTTACCTTGTTTAGAATTTTATTTACATCATCTGATGGAAAAGGATTAAAACTCCTAACTTTTAAGACGCCTGCAGAAATCCCCTTTGATCCTTTTTTTTCAAAAAAGAAAACATTTCTATCAATAAAATCTTTTATGGTTCCAACCATTGAACCCATTGCCACAAAAATAATTTCTGGATTTCTTAGGCCATAGTATTCCACAAGTCCACTATCAATAATTCGTAATTTGCCTTTCTGCCGGCGAGGGAAAGAATTTATAATCTGTAATTTGTAATTTCGCTTAGTTATTTTTTCCAAATTATTTATCTCTTTTTTGATTAGTTCTTTGCTATTGCTAATTGCTTCATGAAGCTCCTGCCTAATTTCCATATAATAAGCAGGCGACGCAAAAGCGCCAAAAGTACGCGGATTTTTCACATCAAGATATGTCCCTTTTTTTGGATGATAATTTGGTAAAAATTTATTAACTTGCGCTTGGCTTGGAATTTTAACCGGTTCATAAGTATGAGTCAACACAAAACCGTCAATATTAACCATTACAGGTACAAATATTTTTTCAGCTATTTTATAAGCTAATAAATGCAAATCAACTGCTTCTTGTGAATTCTCGGCAAACAATGTTATCCAACCAGCATCACGAACAGCCATCACATCTTGATGATCATTCCATATTGTGATTGGGGCTGACACTCCACGATTGGCGCAAGTCAAAACAACAGGTAAACGCATTCCGGCAATATTAAAAATAACCTCTTCCATTAAAAGCAACCCTTGCGAACTTGTCGCCGTATATACTCTCACTCCTGTCGCTGACGCTCCTAAAACAATTGAGGCGGCGGCAAATTCACTTTCAGCCCGCACATATTCATAATTCGCTTCACCGTCTGCTTTAAATTTTGCCAAATCCTCAACAATATGCGTCTGTGGCGTAATTGGATAAGCGCTCACAACAGCCGGCTTAATTAATTTTATTGTCTTGGCTACTGCCCTTGAGCCTTCTAATATTTGTCTCATTTTAATATAACACCAATACGCAAATGTATGCAAATGACGCTAATAAACAATTTACAATTTATCATTATACATCATTCATATTGGACTTGTATTATTCCTTTATTTCAGAATTTATTATTCGTTTTGGTTTTAAATATTTCTGCCTGAAATTAACAATAATTCCTAATTTATTTTAAATAGTAGTTAAATATCTTTACATTTGAGGATAATCATCTTTTGTAATCATCATCTTTGCCTTAAAATCTATTACAATTTTATTTTCTATTATAAAATCAGGTATATTTCTATTCTTTTTTTCTCCATCAAACGATGGTAAAATGTGATGTTCTCTTAAACAGGGGCTGGTGACGAGAGCCATTTCTACTGCAATTTTGCAATTTCCATATTTTGGCCAAATTTTCCTCAAATTTTTTTACCTTACCTTAGGGTAGGCTAAAAAAATTATTTGAAAAATTTGCCTCAAAATCTAAAAATTTTTACCCCGTTGCCGGATGGCTAACTGGGGTCGTGACGAAAGCGCTCTCGTCACCAGCCCCTAAATAATTAATTGAATTTTCTTTTAACTTTTGCTCAAATCTGTCAGCATATTGTTTTTCATTTTTATATCTGCCTAGCTCATTATGTATTTCAAAAAATATTCCAACAATTTTATAAAATAAATCTTTATATATTAAATTATCACTCATATTTTATTGGCCTCATTCGCATATAATTCGTGTCATTAGCATCATTATTTATCTAGTTTCATTGTTATTGCCTTCGCTGGGCAATTTTCAGCGCATAACCCACATCCTTTGCAATAATCTAAATCTGGCTCATAATAAATTATGCCTTTCTTATTTTTTTTGCCTTTTTTATTAGGACGACAAATTCCTTCTGGGCAAATCCGCGCGCAAGTTCCACAACCAATACATTTTTCCTTGTCAAAAGTTGGCGTGAATGTCCGCCATCCGCCTGTTTTATTTTTTTTAGTTGTTCCCGGCTTTACAGCCAAATTATATTTCATAGTAATTTTAAGATTCGACCTTCGGATGTCCGAAGATTGAACCTTGTTTTGCGGCTTTGATATTTTTTTCTAAAATTTCTCCACTAAATTTACTTTTTAAAGCCTTTTCTATAGAGGTAAGTTTAATCAATTCAGAAAATTTGGCGAACGCGCCAAGCATCACAGTATTTATAATTGGTTTTCCTAAAACTTCCAAAGCAATTTTTGTCGCAGGGATAAATAAAATATTTTCTTTTTTAGCATCTAATTTTAAAGATAATTTTTTGTTTGTATTGATAATAATTTTTGTATCTTTTTTAATTCCTTTAAATAAATCAATAATACTGAACAAGGTGTCATCTTGAACAATTATAAAATCAGGCTCATAAATTTGAGACCTTAATTTAATAGGCTGATCACTAATACGAGCATAAGACTCAATCGGCGCTCCTCTTCGTTCCACTCCAAAATTAGGAAAAGCCTGCGATTCCTTTCCTTCGTAAAAAGCCGCTATGGCAATCAGCTCCGCTGCGGTCACAACTCCTTGCCCGCCCCTGCCATGAATTCTAATTTCTATCATAATTTTTGTTATAATAATATTTTTGCCCCGCCTATCCTCCTCCCGTTGTTCAACGGGACAGACCTAGATAGGGAAAAAATTTTATTTTATATCCCCCCCATTTAAGAGGGGGGAGTTAAAGGGGTATTCTTTATAATTTTACCCCACCTAACCTCCCCTAAAAGGGGAGGAATTCGTTATCTTCGTTCTCCCCCTTGTAGGAAAAATCTGTTTTTTCATTCTCCCCCTATTTAGGGGGAGTTAAAGGGGGTATAAAACAATTATCAATCCTTAATTCGTAATTGATAATTTATAATTTTAAATTATTTATATTATAACATAAATAAAAAAATAATAAAAATTTTTAAAAAAATAGATCCCATATTGTAGGGAATAAAAATTTTTATTTTTTATTCTTCTCGCATTGCCTCAATCGGATGCAGTTTTGCCGCTTTTTTCGCTGGATAAATTCCAAAGCCCAATCCTAAAATAAAAGCAAAAATTAAAGCAATAATAATAGAAAGCCAACTAATTATAAAATGCCAATCAATATTAAAATATGTTTTAGCGATTAAAGCAATTAAATAAGAAACAACTATTCCTAAAATAATACCTATTGTTGCGCCTATTAAAGTTATGATTACAGACTCTATTAAAAATTGCTTTAAAATATCCGAATTACTAGCGCCAACTGCTTTTCTTAAGCCTACTTCTTGAGTACGTTCGCTGACTGTTACTAACATTGTATTCATTATTCCTACTCCACCAACAATCAAAGATATAGAAACAATCGCTAATAAAAGTAGGGTAATAGCGTTTGTAACAACATTCATCATCTCCATCATTTCTTCCATAGTTGTTACTCTAAAATCATCTTTGTCTGGATTAATTATATTATGATTATTTCTTAAAATATATTTTATATCTTCAGCTGTTTCATTTGAAAGGGAAATATCTTTTATTTTATGTATCATATATAAAACATAATCAACACCAAGTAATTTCTTCTGAGCTGTTCTGACCGGAATATAAATATAATCGTCAAAATTCATCACACTCACTGCTCCGCGTTTTTTAATCACTCCAATTACTTTAAAATTTTTTCCCCTAATTTTTATATTTTTCCCAAGAGGATTGTGTTCTCCAAATAATTTCTCTTTAATTTCTGAACCTAAAACAGCTACTTGCGCAAGTGACTTTTCTTCGTTATCAGTATAAAATCGGCCATAATCAACTTCGCTTTTATCAATATCAATATAAGTAGAACTAACTCCGAGAAGAAAAGCCTTACGAAGTTCACTACCATAGTTCACCTGCTCTTGCCCTAAAATTCCTGCATAAGACATTTCAACATTTTCTAATTCATCTATATCTTTCATATCTTTAAGTTTTAAGGTGTTTATTGTCACCCCGGTTGCCATTGAGGCGCCGCTTTGAATATCAGCGGACATTTCGCTTTCTCCTTTTTTAGTAGAAGGAACTTTAACTTCTGTTTCAATTATATCCGTGCCAAAACTTTCTATTTGCCCTAAAATTAACCCTCTTATGCCATCACCCGCGCTCATAACTATAATAATAGCGGAAATGCCAATTACAATTCCCAATGTTGTTAATATTGTTCTTGTTTTATTAGCTTTTAGGCCTGTAATAGCTATTTTAAAAATAGAAAACATAATTCAAATTAAAAACTAAAAATGAAAAAATAAAAACTGCAACTAAAAAATAAAAAATCTGATTTGTATTTATTTAAATTTATTTTTTATTTAATTTTAAATTTTTCCTTGTCCTTTTTCATTTTTCAATTTTACTTTTTCATTTTATTATTCATACCTTAGCGCTTCTATCGGCGATAAGCCAGCGGCTTTTTTTGCTGGATAAATACCAAAAATAAGACCAACTAAAACAGCAATTAAAATTCCAGCGATGATAGAATAAAAAGAAATAATAAAATCCCAATTATATCCTAATAAATTTGCTCCAAATGATATTAAATAAGATACAATAATACCAACTATTATTCCAATAATCCCTCCAACTAAAGTTAAAAAAACTGATTCTATCAAAAATTGATTCAAAATATTAAAATTATTAGCGCCTATTGCTTTGCGCAAACCTATTTCTCTTGTTCGTTCATTAACAGAAATCAACATAGTATTCATTATTCCTATTCCGCCGACAATTAAAGATAACATCGCCATAGCGGCCAAAAAAAAATTCAAACTATCTGTGATAACAGTTATAATCTCTAAAGCTTGAGCACTACTTCTAACTGTAAAATCGTCTTGATCTCCGCTTTTATCTGTTATATTATGACGTTCTCTTAAAACTCGTTGAATATCAGAAATAGCTATATCAATATTTTCTTGTTTATCAACTTTAGCGCGAATTAATCCAATATGTTTTACACCTAAAATTAATTTTTGCATTGTAGAAACAGGAATAAAAACTTGATTATCATAATCTTGAAAAGCAACTGTTCCTCTTTCTTTCATAACGCCAATAACTTCAAAACTCAATCTTTTAATTTTAATTTTTTTACCCAAAGCCTCAGAATCTCCGAATAATTCTTTTTTAATATCTGATCCTAAAATAACTACACGCCCCAATCCTTTTTCTTCCGCTTTATTTAAAAATCTGCCTTCTTTTAATTCTCCTCCTTCAACATCCATAAATCCGTCTGAAACTCCTGATACATTAGTATTGACACTTTGATTCTTCCACGAAATTGGAGCTACTCCTTTTGAATATGCGACTACATTAACTAAATTAGGAATATTCTTTTTATTTTTCAAGGCCATAGCGTCTTTGTAAGTAAGAGTTGTTATCACAATTCCCATTGCTGATGAAGGCGGAGAATTTTTTTCAGATTTTCCAGGTAAAATTCCAATAATGTTTGTCCCCAAACTTTTAACTTGCGCAAAAATCAAACTTTGCGCGCCAGCTCCGACAGACATAATAATAATTACCGCAGCCACTCCAATAATGATTCCCAACATTGTTAAAAAACTTCTTAGTTTATTACTAAGAAGCCCAAAAGCAGATATTGATAAAAATTGCTTAAATTTTAATAAAAAATTTAAAAAAGACATACTTCTAATTTAAATTCCTCCCCTATTATAGGGGAGGTTGGTGGGGTAAAATATATATAATACCCCTTCCAACTCCCCCTAAAAGGGGGAGAATTGAAATTATGTTACTAGTTTCTTTTTAGCTTCTTCACGTAAATCAGTTGCTTCATCGGTTTCATCAACAATCTCGCCAACTAATTGCTCCAAGACATCTTCTAAAGTAATTACACCTAAAACAGTCCCAAATTTATCCTTAACAATTGCTAGATGAGATTTCTTTTTTTGAAAAAGCATTAATAAATAATCTACCTTAACTTTATCAGAGACCATAATCGCTTGATGTTTGAATTCAAAAACTTTTTTATTTATTTCATCTTTTGCTAAGGCAACCAGAAGTTCTTTAATAAAACAAACCCCAATAATATTATTATTATCTTTTTTAAAAATAGGAACTCGTGAATGAGGGGAATTATAAATCTTATCCTTTAATTCACTTAATGCTTTAGTAGAGTCAAAAGCTATCATTACTGATCTTGGAGTCATTATATCTCTCGCGCAAAGATCGTTCATAGAAAAAACATTTTGAATAATTTCTTGTTCGTCTTTTTCAATAGTTCCTTCTGCTCGTCCAATATGACTTAAAATTTTAATTTCATCTTCAGAAATAGTTGTCTTTTTTGAGCTAAATTTTTTGGTTATTTTTTCAAACAACCAAACAATTGGAGTAAAAATTTTTGTCGCGATAAGTATTGGTTTAGCTGTTATCAAACCAATTTTTTCTGCGTGATTTTCGCCAATGCTTTTAGGAATAATCTCGCCAAAAATAATTACTAAAAAAATAAATAAGGCGGATATTATCCCAAGCCAAGCGTCCCCTAAGCTTTTACTGACTGCTACCCCTACTAAAATACTGCCGACTATATTGACTATATTATTAAAAATTACAATTACTGTTATAGGACGGCTAATTTTTTTCTTTATTTCCAAAAGCGATTTAGCTCCCGCTTTTTTTTGCTTTGCTAATGCCATTACTTTTCCTATTGGAATAGAAAATAAAGCGACTTCAATTCCGGAAAAAAGAGCTGAACCAAAAAGAACAAGGATGATGATTATTGTTATTGACATAAATTAATTAATTAAAATAATCCTGAAATTTTTCCCCACAAACCAGCAAAAAAATCCAATCGCGCAAAATCGCGAACAGTTACTAAAATTACCAAAAGTATTAAAAAAGTAAAACCAGTATTATTTAAAGTATTTTCTAATTTAATACTCATCGCGCGCCCGCGAATTTTTTCAAAAGCTAAAAATAACAAACGTCCTCCATCAAGCGCTGGAATTGGCAAAATATTTATTATTGCTAAATTAAGAGAAAGAAGAGCGGCAAATTCCAAGACATAAATAAATCCCATATTAACCATCTGCCCTGTTAAGACAGCAATTCCAACAGGCCCGGCCACATCAGTATCTATTTTCTTGCCAGTCGCCCAATCAATAATTATATTATAAAATGTTACTGTAATTGTTTTTGTTAATTTAATGGTTGTCGCAAAGCCCATATAAATAGATTTTAAAAACGGATAAGAGACTATCCCCTCATCAACCATGGCCACCCCAATTTTTGCTTTTTCGCTATCGTTGATTTTCTTGGGAATTATCTTTTTTTCCATTTCCTGATTATTTCTCTTTATTTTCAAAATTATTTCTTTGCTCCCATTTTTAGAAATAAATTCACTGGCTTGTTTAGCGCTATTCACTTTGTTCCCATTGACAGAAAGAATAACATCACCAAACTTGATATCATTTTTTTGCGCTGGAGAATTTTCAGCAATTGAAATTATTTGGACTTCTGTATTCTTTACTGATAAAACTTTATGCGCTGAGCTATCAACGGCTTGCGGAAGACCGATCATAAAACCAATAGAAAATAAAATGGCGCATAATAAAAAATTCATTGTTACTCCAGCTACTAATATTGAAGATTTCTGCCAAATTTTTTTATTAACAAAACTATCCTCATCAACTGATTTTTCTCCATCTTCACCTTTAATTTTACAAAACCCCCCTAAAGGAATTAAATGTAAGGCGTAAAGTGTTGTCGGGACATCTTCAACCTTTTTATTGCCAAAGACTTTTATCCATTTTCCTGCGCGATTTTTATAAATTCCAAAAATCCTTGGCGGAAAACCTATGGCAAATTCATCAACTTTGACTCCCATTTTTCGCGCTATGATAAAATGCCCAAATTCATGAGCAAGTACAAGCACTCCTAAAATTGCTATAAATACTATAGTTGTTAAAAACATAATTTAATCTTAAAAAAATTAATAAATAATTTTACCCCACCTAACCTCCCCTAAATAGGGGAGGAAAACGTTATCCTTACTCTTCTAACTTCCCCTATATAGGGGAGGAATTTTATTTTATAATTCTCCCCCTTGTAGGGGGAGTTAGAGGGGGTACTTCAAATGAAATTATATTGTCATTATTTTTTTTTCTTTCGCCTCTGCTATTTCTTCTATCTTTCTATTATATTCCTTAATTTGAATATCTAAATTTTCTATATTTTTATATTTCTCATCCTCAGTAATTTCCTTATTATTTTCCATATCAATTATTCTTTCTTTCGCATTATCTCTAATTAAACGCATAGCGATTCTTGATTTTTCAACTTTCTCTTTTAAAACCTTAACTAATTTTTCTCTGTTTTCTTCAGTTAATAGTGGTAAAACCGCTCTTAAAAAATTTCCTTCATTTTTAACGCTTAACCCTAAATCAGAATTCGCTAATGCTTTTTCAACTTCCTTTATGATAGTTTTATCCCATGGCTGAATGATTATGCTTCGCGGTTCAGGAATTGTAATCGTCGCTAATTGCGGTAAAGGCGTTTTTTCTTCATAAGCCTCAACTATAATATTATCCAAAAGAGAAACTGTTGCTCGGCCTGTTCTTATTCTGGATAATTCTTCCTTTAAATAAGTTAATTCTTTTTCAAATTTTTCTTTATAATCTTCTAACATAAATTTATATTTTAAAATATAATAACTTTAAATTACGAAATAAATAAATCCGTCATTACGAGGAATAAAGCAAAGTGAAATGACAGAGCAAAAATTGATATTTCCTAATTCAAGGTAATAAAATTATTTTTTTGATGTTGGGCAATTAAAGCCTATATATATAATAGATGAATTTTCCGGATCGCTTATCATACAAGTCGGAGTTTTTGAAGAAAACATTTTCATAGTTGTCCAGTCGCTCCCATTATTAATTGTTTTATAAAATGTTGTTTTAGTAGCATAATAAACGATGGAATCATTTTTTGAATCAAATAATGCCACTTTAATATCCGCCTTTCCCGGGCTTGTTAAAAGCGGAAGAGACGTCCAGCTAATTCCTCCATCTTCTGTTTTAAGCAAACCATATTTGCAAACCAAAATCAAGCTGTCTTTTTTTGAAACATTAAAAAACATATCCCTATAATCATTATAACCTTTAAATTTCTTCAAACTACTATTAATATCGCTCCAATCAACGCCAGCGTTATCTGTTTTGAATATTCCCTTTTTTTTAGTTGCTAAATAAATTATATTAGAGTTATGTTTATCAATTAAAAACTTCATAATAAAATCACCTATCTTATAAAAAGGAGTACTCCAAGTATTCCCTCTGTCAAAACTCTTATGGATTACTCCTTTTGATGTTCCCGCATAAATTATATTTGTATTATTTGGATCAATAGATAAAGTCGTAATTGAAAGTTTAGTATTATTATCAACAAAAACAGTTTTCCATGTTCTCCCACAGTCAATTGTCTTCTTTATTGAATTTTTAAAGGTCGCATAAATTACGCACTTATTTTTAGGATCAACTTTAATAGAATAAACTTTCCCGTCAGGAAATGATTTTATTTTATTCCATCTAATACCGCCATCATAAGTAAAATATATCCCACTTCTTTCTGTCCCTAAATAAATTGCTTGGTTATC
>JAACEG010000099.1 GCA_011682665.1 Lysobacteraceae bacterium | reverse complement strand
CGGCCCCAGTTATTATCTCGCTTATGCCGTCGCCGTCAATATCTCCAACCGCGACATTTACGCCTCCGTGAAATTTTTTATCATAAGCGAAAAAATCTCTTATAAAAATATTATTTTTTGATAAATTAAAAATTTTAAGAATTGGACTAAAATTTCCATCCGGAGCCCCCAATAAATATTTTTCAGAAAAATTATGTTTTTTAACATTACCATCTATCATATCAAATGCAGCCTTTACAGAACGATAAGCGTCTAAAGAGCCTTTTCCCATTTTTCCATTAAATTTTGGTTCTAAATTATTTAAAGTATCTGATGTCTTAGTTATTAGATCTTCTATTTGAACATTATTTAGATGAGGATCAACTGATTTGATTAAAGCAGCCGTTCCGCTAACTAAAGCAGTAGAAACAGAAGTACCTGTCCACCATCCTCCATAATACTTTGAAAAATTATCATCTCTTGGAGAATGAAACAAAGTGCTATAAAAATTTTCTCCTATCGCGCTTATATCAATACTCTTACTGCCATAATTTGAAACATTTAACTTTTTCCCTGATTTTTTTAAAGATCCAACGCCTAAAACAAAATTTCGTCCTTCGGCTTCGCTTATGGGATACATTGGATTTTTATCCAAATCAAACCCTTCAGCTCCTGAATTATTATTTCCTGATGCTGCCACAATTACAATGCCTTTTTTATGCGCTCGGCTAATGGCTCTCTCTAACATATCACTTTTTACAGATCCGACTAAACTCAAATTAATTATATCCGCTTTTTCCAGAATAGCATAATTAATTCCATCTATAATCGCTCTAATATTTCCAACGCCATCACCATTTAAAACTTTAATTTTAGCATGATAAGCTAAACCTATAATCCCCTCTCTGTTCTCCCCTTCCGCAGCCGCAACGCCCGCTATGATAGTTCCATGGTTTATCCCAATGTTAGAACAATCATTACTTTCTAAACAATCATTTTCTGGATCAGGCAACGGAGTATTATCATTATCAACAAAATCCCAACCATTCACATCATCTATATAACCATTATGATCATTATCTATCCCATCATTAGGAATTTCTCCAGAATTAATCCAGATATTCTTCCGTAAATCAGGATGATTGATATCAACCCCTGAATCTAAAAAAGCAATTACAGCTCCCCTTCCATCAGAAATATCCCAGGCTTCTTGAGCTCTAATTATTTTAAGATAATCTTGATTATAAAAAAGCGGATCATTAGGAATTAAAACAGCGCTTGCCATATTTGGGCAAGATAATAAAATTAATAATAAAATAAAAACAATTTTTCTAATCATAAAAGAAATAAACTTTTGACTCTATGGATTTTATAGACTTTTGACTTGCAGTATATCAATTACTATAAAAAATTTCAATAGGATAAGTAAAATTAGCTTCCCCAGCGCTTTTGATAAAAAAATGCTTTATTTGTTCTTTAAATGATTTATATTCGCTTCAATAAAATCTTTCATTCTTTTTTTAAAATTTTCCTTGCTAAATTTCTGAACTGATTTTGCTATTTCATATCTGTTATATTTATTATCATCAAAATTCACTATTTTTTCAGCTAAAGATTCCCATGTTTGTTCTAAAAAAAATTCTCCTGAAACACCCTCATTAACAGATTCTACTGCCCCGCCAAATTTATAAGCTATCACTGGTACTCCTGACGCCATAGCTTCTATCAAAGTGATCCCGAAATCTTCTTCTTGCGGATATAAAAAAGCTCGCGCTTCAGAATAAAGCTTTGGCTTATCTTCCTCTTTAATAAACCCTAAAAATTCAATATTTTTGTTAGCCTTTCTTTTTAGTAATTTATAATCAGGACCTGTTCCAAAAATTTTTAAAGGAATATTTAATTTGTTAAAAGCTCTTATGGCTATATCAAACTTTTTATATGGAACCATTCTCCCGCCTATTAAAAAATATCCTTTATTTTTTTTTGACACAAAAAAATTTTTTACATCAACAGGAGGATAAATTACAAAACTATCCCTATTATAAAACTTTTTAATTCGTTTTTTTACATTATAAGAATTAGCGACAAATTTATCTACTCTGGAAGCCGTGAGGCTATCCCAAATTCTTAAATGAGGCAAATATAATTTTATGATTAGTTTTATTAACTTATTATATTTTAAACCATCAATATAATTCTGGCTTTCAAGCCAAAGATAACGTGTTGGGGTATGACAATAGCAAATATGCAAAGCAGATGGCGAGGTTATAACTCCTTTTGTAAGAGCGCTGGCAGAAGATATAATTAAATCAAAATTTTTGAAATCATAATTTTCTATAGCCGACGGCATCAATGGCAAATAACATTGAAATTTGCTTTTTGCAAAAGGAAGCTTTTGCAAAAAAGATGGTTTTACCCGCTGCTTAGAAAAAATATGCCCCAATTTTTTTTCATTATAAATTAAAGTGAAAATTGGAGCCTTAGGATAAATATCAGCAATCGCCTTTAAAACCTTTTCTGCTCCTCCATATTGTGTAAGCATATCATGCACCAAAGCAATACGCATAAATATAAATATTATATATTTATCCAAACAATAGATAAACTGGCTAAAAATAAAATAATTTGAATAAACAAGACACTAAATATTAATATATAAGATATAAATTTATCTTTATAATATACTAATAAAGCTAACAAAAAATTAATAAATAAAATAATTAGTCCAATTGAAGGAAGAATAAAAATTTTATGCCAACCTCCAATATAATCAATACCAAAATAAACATTATAATGCAAGGGAATCATTTCGTCCACCTTTTTAATTCTTAACAAATTTATCCAAATACTAAAATTTATAATAATACTAATAATCAAATTAGTAGAAACTATTTTATTTTTTAAAAAAAATTTAAAAAAATTTTTACTTATCATATTTAAACTTTTAAATATTCTTTTAAGGCTGTTTTCCAGCTTCGTAAAGGCTTTAGTTTTGTATTTAATAATACAGCATATTCAGGCCTTTTAGCAGAAGATAAAAATTCATTTGGACTAATTGGAATTATTCTAATCTTTTTTTTAGTTATATTAAACAAAAATTTAGTTGCTTCATACCAAGTGCATTTTGATGAATTATTAATATGATAAATTCCTTTATCTGTTTTATCATTTACCAATTTATAAGTTGCCTGCGCTAAATCTTTTGTATAAGTAAAACAGCTTGTTTCTCCATCAACGACTTTTATCTCTTTTTTATATTTAGATAAATTTTGCATAATATCAAAAAAACTTTTTTTTACTCCTTTGCTTTTTCCAAGAGGGCCAAATAATTTAGAGGTTCTAATAATATAATAATAAAATTTATCATTTATTTTACTTAGTTCTAAAATCTTTTTTTCTCCTAACAATTTACTCTTACCATAGTTATTAATTGGATTTGGCTATAACCATTCTTATTTCTTCCATCAAAAACATAATTAGTTGAGTAATGAACAAAAATGGCTCCAATCTCTTCAGCCACCTTTGCTATATATCCGACAGCATATCCATTGATTTCTTTCGCTAATTCAAATTGTTTTTTATTTTTTTCACAGGCATCAACTGCGTTATAAGCTGCGGTGTTAATAATTATATCTGGATTTAACTGAACAATTTTTTTGTTCACCTTATTTTTATTAGTAATATCTAAATCATTTTTATCCCAAGCAATAACTTTATATTTCTTTTTAAACAAAAAAACTTTAATCAATTGCTGACCTAAGTTTCCTTTCGCTCCTAAAATCAAAATTTTTTGTTTATTTTCCATATTGATTTTTATAATAATCCTTATATTCCCCTAATTTTATATTTTTCCACCATTTTTGATTATTTTTATACCATTCAATTGTTTTTCTTAAACCTTGCTCAAAATTAATCATTGGTCTCCACCCTAATTCTTCCTTGATTTTATCAAAATTCATTGCATAACGAAAATCATGTCCCGGCCTATCTTTTATATATTCAATCATATCTTTATTTTTTCTCATTATTTTTAGAATTTTTTTGGTAATTTCTAAATTGTTTAATTCATTATTACCTCCCAAACAATATGTTTCGCCTATTTTCCCTTTTTTAATAATATAATCCACGCCGACACTATGATCGTCAACATGAATCCAATCGCGAATATTTTTACCATTTCCATATAGCGGAATTTTTTTGTTTTCTAACAAATTCGTCACAAATAAAGGAATTAATTTTTCTGGAAATTGATATGGACCATAATTGTTTGAACAATTAGAAATTGTAATTGGCAATCCGTAAGTATAAAAGTAAGCTCTGACCAAATAGTCAGCCGCGGCCTTAGAAGCGCTATAAGGGCTTCGCGGATTATAAATTGTATTTTCGTTAAATTTAGGATCATTAAAATTCAAAGAACCAAAAACTTCGTCTGTTGAAATATGATGAAAGCGAATACTATATTTTTTTGCGGC
>JAACEG010000098.1 GCA_011682665.1 Lysobacteraceae bacterium | reverse complement strand
ATCCGATTATCTATCTCTATTTTCTAAATACCCTGCGATTATCGCTGTTAAAGGAATAGATAAGATTAAACCTATACTTCCTGCAATAGATCTAACTATTTCTTCTGCCACGAAATTAAAATTTAAAAAGTTTAAATAAGATCCTCCATATTGTGTAAAAATCAAAATCAAAAATAACGAAGAGCCAACATAAGCAAAGATTAAGGTATTTGACATAGTTCCCATAATATCCTTTCCGACTGCCAAACCTGATTTAATTAAGGATGATCTTTTAATTTGTTTGTTGGCTTTTTTAACTTCTGAGATTGTAGAAGCAATTGACATTGCAACATCCATCACGGCGCCCAAGGCTCCAATGATAATTCCTGCAAATAATAAGCCTTTAAAATTAAGGTCTGGGAGTTGAGTAAACATACTCCTCGCATTTTCATCTGAGAGACCATTAAGATGAGTAAAATTTCCAAAAATGATAGCTAATAAAGCGGCGATTGCAACGCCTCCTATTGTTCCTAAAATAGCAGAAACTGTTTTTTTGTGAAAACCGCTTACTAAAATTAAAGTTACTATAGTTATTATAGTTGAAACAATAAGGGATAGAAATATTGGACTATCTCCATTTAAAGCTCTTGGAATAAACAATTCAAAGATTAAAAAAATTGAAACAGCTAAACTAATTATCGCTTTTAAACCTTGTTTTCCACCAACAATCAAAAGGATTAAAAAAAATAGAATAATAAAAAAAATCAAACTTGGCAAAACATAAAACTCTTGCACTTGGGCCGTATATTTTCCTTTTGGAAATTCTTCTATGTAAACTAAAATTTTATCCCCCTTTTTTATTTTTAAATCTAAAGGATTATTAGAAAGGCTATTTTTTATTTCTTTTTCATCATTTTTATGTTTTCCGCTCAAAATTTTTATTTTAAGTTTTTGCGCGCTGATTACTTCTTTGGTGCCATTGTTTTCAGCAACTTCCTCTACCTTATTTTTAATATCTAAAACGATAGCCTTTTCATAAGAATGGGAAATCGCAACATTATTATTATTTTGCGCTATAACAACAGGACAAATTAATATGAATATGGTAAAAAATAAAAATATTTTTAGATATTTTTTCATTTTAAATTTATTTTAATTTTTTAATCATTTTTGACCCTTTCTCATGGTTTTTAAACAATTTACACAAATTTTTATTTTTTTGCCATTAATTTTTTTAGTTTGGAGATTAAGATATTGCTTTCTTTTAGTAGCTACCATTGAATGGCTTCTTTTATTCGCTGTAAAAGGCTTCCTTCCACAAATCTCACATCTTTTGGACATAAATTTAATTAATTACGAATTATAAATGGATGTTAGCACGCTTTTTGATTTTTGGCAAGAGTTTTTTGTTCTTGAACAAATATAATATAAATTTTAATTATTAGACTTGTTGCGTAATAAGTTGCGTAATGAAATTTCCAAATTTTGAGAAAATTTCCGTATAAAAATTTTTTGCTTATGTCTTAGTATAGGCCAAAAATTTTTATAAAAAATTTGCCAAAATATGGAAATTGCAGTAATGAATTATTACGCAACAAGTCTATTTCAAAACATTTTGAGCTTCTTTCCAAAAAGAATTGTCATTATTTTGCTTTAACCAATACCACCATTCCGCTCCCCAAATATAAATTTCTGAAAAGCCACTTTTACGAGCGTAAATGATAATATTTTTAAATTTTTTTAAATTCATTGATCTGTATTGTTTATTGAGAGGAATAGTATTAAGCGGATTATTTGACCAAGCCTCTCCTTGTAATTCGGTAATAATTACTTTTTGCAAATTTTTATGGAAAAAATGATTTATTTTGGCTTTATAATAATAAAAAGCCGGCGGGAAAGGATAAGTTGAAAATCCCCAATATTTATTCCAAACTGTTCTATACATACTTGTTCCTAAAATATCGCATCTTTTTGATAGACTCATCCAACTGCTTAATTCGCCACTGTCAGTTAAAACTATTGGTTTTTTGGTTAAAGATTTTGATAAAATAATTTCTTGGTCTAAAAATTTTTTATCGCCTTTTGGACATTTACCAAATAAATTAAGCAAAGGCTCATTTTCTAATTGCCAATAAATTATATTATTATATTTTTTAAAATGATTGATTTCTTTTTTTAATAAATTTAGAACTAACAGTTGTTGTTTTTTTTCTGAAAAATTTTTTGCCCAAACTGGCGTATGGCATTCAGGCCATCTTGGAGTTCTTCTCCCAATAGCTAAAATTATTTTTATATTTTTTTCTCGCGCTTTTTTTAATTGCCAATCAATATCTGAAAAATAAAATTTACCTTGTTTTTGCTCTATTAAATCCCATTGTGTTGAAATCCTTAAACGTTTTGGCTTTAATTCATTGATTATTGCTAAATATGTTTTTTGCCAATCAAGCCCTAAATCAGTTGCGTATTTTTGCGAAAAATTCAAACCATAAATTGGCGCCTTGCCTTTTGACATATCCCGCGGATAAAACAAAAACAAAATAAATAAAATTATCAGCAAAGCTATAATAAATGAATAAAAAGCTATTTTTTTAATTTTGCTATTTAATCTATTTTTCAATTTATTTAAAAATATCATATTACTTTTGTTTCCCCCTTT
>JAACEG010000097.1 GCA_011682665.1 Lysobacteraceae bacterium | reverse complement strand
ATTTTATGAGTAAAAAATTCATTTCCGTGGAAGGTTTAGAGAAAATTAAAAAAGAGCTTGAAGAAATAAAAAAAATAAAACGTCCGGAACTAATAAATAGAATACAAGAAGCGAAAGAATTAGGGGATTTAAGCGAAAATGCTGATTATCATTCAGCAAAAGAAGAGCAATCTTTTATGGAATATAGAGTATTAGAATTAGAAGATCTAATAAAGAATTCTATTGTAATTGATAATAGCCAGAAAAATAATGAAATGGTTGGGGTAGGCTCCACTGTTAAAATAAAAAATAATAATAATGAACAAGAATATACAATTACAGGTTCTAACGAGGCTGATCCAATAAGCGGAAAAATATCAAATGAGTCTCCCCTAGGTAAAGAAATGATGGATAAAAAAGTTGGAGATGAATTTTTAGTGGAAACCCCGAAGGGGGAAGTAAAATATAAAATTTTAGGAATAAAATAAAAAATAATAAAATAAATAGGGGGGAGATAATGAATGATATCGAGGAAAGATTGGCATTTTTAATAAAACGAGAATGGGAAATACGGCGAACGATTTATCGCGATTCTATTTTTCGTTTTGATTTCGGGTTTGACAGCCTGGATTTTGTCGGGCTAGCAAGCGGGATTGAAGAAGAGTTTGATATTGTCCTTGAGCTTGGGGACGATGACGAAAGATTGTCAAAACTCAAAACTGTTGGCGAAGTGGCTTTATTTGTCCAACAGAGAATACAACAAGCCGCAGCTTAAAAAAGCGTGGCTGGTGCAGAAATATTTAAGGGCCTTAGCTTTACAAGGCTCTTTTAAATTGCTTTGAATTATAAATATGAGCTGTTGATTAAACCGTTTTTATCAATAGCTCTTAATGTAATTTTATTTAGATAATTTGTTGAGAGAATATTTAAAAATAACATTTTTCCCTGGACCGATGATTTTATATGAATCAGCGGTTTTTTTTGCTTCTTCAACTATCTTTTTAAATCTCCACCAATAATTATTAATGACAAAATATCCTTGCTTAACCTTGGCTTTTTTCATTGCTTTTATTATATATTCTTTTTTAGGCGAATCATTGACCATTTTCAGATAATATTGATATAAATAGGAACTGGTTGGGATTGAATAATAAAATTGTTTGTCAAAATATTTTTTAAAACTAAATTTTTTGATAGCAGAAGCGGAAACTTGCTGATTAGACAAAACTATAAAATTATTTCCTTGAGCGTCATTTTCAATCCATTTTACTGTTTCAACGTCAGCCTTTGTAAGATTGAATAAATTGCTTGTTTCATAATCATCTTCACGAGGATAGCTTAAATAAAAAGAACTTGTAATTAAAGCTGAAATAAAAATAATAAATAAAATCTTCAAATAAGTTTTTTGCTTATTTAATTTTTTTAAAAATTGGACAAGGCCGAAAAGTATTATTGGATATAAAAAATAAAAAGAGATTTGCAGAATTCTTTGGGTGTAATTATTTTGCTCATAATTAATTAAAAAATCAAAGGAAAATAAAAATTTTAGAATTAAAAAATTTATAAAAAGGATTAGAAATGAGAAAAAATAAGGTAGAAACAGCCTTAATTTTTTATAATAAAATAAAATAATAATTATATTTGAGAAAAATATTATGAGATAAAAATTAAATTTATAAAAATAAGTAAAATCAAGAAATAAATTAAAATTATTAATGAAATAAAATTTTAGATTATAAAGCAAGGATATTAATTCGCTTTGTTTTATTAAAGAAAAATTGATTTTTAGTCCTGATAAAAAAGAATAAATTAAAAAAATTAAAGGAAGGCTTATAGAGCTTAATAACAAAAAAATAGACAAAATAAATTTTTTAAGACGATTACTGATTAGTGATTTTTTAAGAAAATTTATCAATAATATAAAATTCAAAAAAATTAAAACAGGAATTCCGGCTAAGGGATGAATTGCGAGAGTAGTTAAAGCTAAAATTATTAAGGGCAATAAATATTTTTTTTCTCCATTAATATAAGGAAGGGCTAAAAAAATTGTTATTAAGATAAAAAGATTAGCTATGTTTTGCGGGGTGGTGACGATAAAGAATCCAAAGGGAAATATTAAAAATATTAATGGTAGAGCGTGAAGAATACTTTTATTCAGCGCTTTTTTTGAAAAAGCGTCGGATTCATTTTTCAATAAATTTTTAAAGGACTGATAAATAACAAATGGTAAAAAAGCGGAAAATAGAATTATTACTAATAATTTGTCAATTATCGCAGAAGAAATCATAAATATTTTTGACAATATAATAACTAAAGAATATTGCCCTAAATAATATAATGTTTTTGGATAAATAACCCCCTGTTTAATAATAACTTTTTCAGTGGCCTGATGGATAAATTGGTCAAAACCATAACCTAATTTATAAATGATAAGGGCTACCGAGGACGAAAGAAGAAAATGCAAAAATATTAGAAAGGAGTATTTTTTTCTTTTAGATGACAAAACAATCAATAAAAGAATAAAAGTAGCGATAAAATAAAAAATAAAAAAATTTGGGGGAATAATTTTCCAAGGTGATCTGATTGCCTCGGTTGTTTGAAAATTAAAAAGACAATCAAATAATATAAATATACAAAACAGATAAGCAAAAACTAAAATT
>JAACEG010000096.1 GCA_011682665.1 Lysobacteraceae bacterium | reverse complement strand
TATCTTGGATTACGAAATACATAAATTTCGCTGTCTTTGCGAGAAAGGAGCGAAGCGACTGACGAAGCAATCCCAATAATTGGCGATATATTCTTGGGATTGCTTCGTCGTTTCTCCTCGCAATGACATTTCGTAATTCAAGGTAATTATAATTTTAAAATAATATATCCCCTCTGATTTTATAATCAGAGGATTTTTTATAAACAATGAAAAATAATTTAAAAAATTTTTTAAATGCAAATCAAGGTAAAAACAGTTTTAGGTTATTATGGTTATTTATTTTTTTATATACTTTATTTTTTAGCCTGATTTCTTTTTGGAAATATAAAAATTTTTTATATAATGGACTTGATTTGGCTATTTTTAATCAAGTTTTTTTTAACACTTCAGAGGGGAGACTTTTTGAATTTAGCATTCATCCCCATCTTTATTTGGGTGATCATTTTTCTTTGTTTATTTTATTTTTGGCGCCTTTATATGCTTTTTTCAAAAGCCCGATTTTTTTACTTTTTTTACAAAGTTTAATTTTAGGATTAGCTTCTTGGCCTATTTTCTTAATCACTAAAAATGTTTTTAAAAAACAAGATGACAGATTTTTAATAGCGCTTACATCGGCATTAGTTTTTTTGCTAAATCCTATAATTTGGAATATTAATCTTTTTGATTTTCATATTTTAAGCTTTGCTATTTTTTTTCTATTGTTTGCTTTTTATTTTTGGCAAGAGAAAAGGTTTTTATGGTTTGTTATTTTTTTAATATTAGCCTTAACAGTTCGGGAGGATGTAAGTTTGGTTGTCTTTATGTTTGGGATTTTACCGCTGTTGGAAATTAAAAATTTAAAGGAAGCCAAATTTATGTCATTCCCGCGAAGGCGGGAATCTCGTCGTATGGATTCCCGCCTTCGCGGGAATGACATAATAAACTATTTTAGGTTTTTTACAATTCAAAAAAATAATTTAAAGTGGATTTTTTCCCCAATAGTTATGTCATTATTTTGGTTTTTTGTTTCCGCAAAAATAATATCTTATTTTAATCCAGCTTCTTCATACAAATTTTTAGTTTATTACCAATGGCTTGGTAAGAGTAATAATTTTTTAGATCTGATATTAAATATTTTTAAAAATCCTTTAGCGGCCTTTTTACATTTGTTTGTTTTTGGGAATTTAGTGACATTTTTTGGTTTTCTTTTATCGTTCATTTTTTTTCCATTATTTGCGGGAAAATATTTATTATTAGCCATAGGCGTTTTTGTCCAGATTTTTTTAAGCTCGGCTAATGAGGGGGATCTTATTTTACAAACTCATTACGCAGCGCTTTTTTTACCGGCTTTAAGTATAGCTTCTATATATGGATTGAAAAATTTTTTAGAAATAAGAAAGAAAAAAATTAAAAAATGGGAATTATCAAAAAAAGACGAAATAGCTATTGAGCGAAAATTAGTTAATTTTCAAGGCGCGTTTAAAATAATTGTTAAAGAAAAAAATCTTCTTTTTGTTTTTTTTATTGTTTCCATAATTTATGTTAATTTATTTTTAGGTCCAACTTTTGGGATACTAAAAGCCATTACTCATCAAGAAATTAAAGAAAAAACAAAATTAAATAGAATGTTTGTTAAGAAAATTCCTGATAAGGCGCCAGTTGTTACAACTTATAATTTAATATCTAATTTGTCTAAGCGTAAAGATATTTATTCTCTATATTACGTTTTTTTAGGCAGAAAACAGTTTTCTCAAGAAGAATATAAATTGCCTGATAATGTTAAATATTATTTAATAGATTTTTCTGATCTAATCACTTATCAATTGCAGATAGAAAATGTTGGCATATATCAGGGGCAGTATATGACAGGCGATGACCGTTTGCGCGAATATTTAAAAAATTACGGGATTGTTGATGTTGTTGACAGCTTGGTTTTGTTTAAAAAAAATTATCAAAGTGATAAAGAATTGATTGAAAAAGAAAATTTACCACAAAATAATTATAAAGATTCTGTTTTTCTAAATAATAAAAAAATAGCTTTGTTAAGCTATAATAGAAAGAAATTTAAGGAAAAACGATTTAAAAAGTCATCCCTTGTTTTTTGCTCGTTTTTATGGCGGGCCTTAGAAAATATAAAAAGAAATTATCAACTGCAAATAGAAATATTAGACCGTAGCAACAAAGTCGTTTGGCAAAAAATTTATCCTTTGGCTTATGGAATTTATCCAACTTCTGAATGGAAAACAAATGAAGCTGTGAGGACAAATTATTGGTTTTTATTGCCAGACAAGTTTTTGAATGATAAATTTATTTTGCAAGCAAAACTAATTGATATTAAAAAAGGGCATCTTGGTTTAAATGGAATAAGAAGCGTTGTTGATAAGATTGAAGAAAAAGAAGAACTAGGGACTTTTGAGATAAAATAAATAATTTTTTTTACTTGAAATTAGAGAAAGCTCGTCAGGACAGGAAAATATTGTTTAAAAAATAAAAAAATAGTCTTTAATTTTTTTGGATTACGAAATACATAAATTCCGCTGTCTTTGCGAGAAAGGAGCGAGAGGAAGGAGCGAAGCGATTTCCTGAATATTGCCTGTCATTGCGAGCGAAGCGAAGCAATCCCCTGAATAAAATCGTTAACCCTCGGGATTGCTTCGTCGTTCCTC
>JAACEG010000020.1 GCA_011682665.1 Lysobacteraceae bacterium | reverse complement strand
CCCCTACAAGGGGGAGAACCAACTAATTTTTATTTAACAGGGTGGACTTTTGGACTTTCAACTTCTTTCTGTCTTTCAATTATCTTCATTTCACCATCTGCTTTAATAGCTATTAAATTATTCCGATGTCCTGGTAGAGCGCCTTTGACTTTAATTAAACTATTATCTTTATCTATTTCAATAATTTCTAAATTAGAAACTGTTGTTTTATTGTTTCCCATTTGTCCCCCCATCTTTGTTCCCTTAAAAACATGAGCTGGCCCAGTAGCTCCAACTGATCCTGACATTCTAACTTGATCTTTTGTCCCATGAGTTGTTGGCTGACATCTAAACCCATGCCGTTTGACAACTCCCTGAAATCCTTTTCCTTTTGAAATACCACTAATTTTAATTTTATCGCCAACAACAAAACTATTGATATCTAACAAATCACCTGGTTTAAATTCTACTTTGTCAACTCTAAATTCTTTTAAATATCTAAAATTTAAAATATTCTTTGATGCTGATTTTGTAAAATCAAAAGCCTTTTTCAAATGTCCCATTTTTGGCTTATTTACCTTTCTTTTGAAACCATACCCGATTTGAACAGCGTTATATCCATCTTTTTCAATTGTTTTAATCTGAATAATATTGCAAGAACCAATTTTAATATTTGTAATCGGAATTACTTTATCTTTTTGATAAACCTGCGACATTTCTTGTTTTTCCCCTAAAATAAATTTCATAAGTTATAATGCCAATGATATGAATTATAGTTTTGCCTTCGGCAACCCCATTACAAAGGGGGTGCATCCGAATATTATACAAACAAAGTAAATACATATTAGCGTCATTCGCATACATTAGTATATTAGCGTTATGTTATATAAAAAAACTGACCAAAAATAAAGCCAGTTTTTTTAAAAAATTAATTTTGCTTTATTTTTTATTGCAATTTTTTCTCCTTTTATATAAGATAATGTTTCTAAAACTTTTTCGTAAATAAAATTTTCGAAAGTTTTTTAGAACAAAAATTTATATATTACAATTGATATATAATGATCTACATTTTTATTTCAATATTTACTCCAGATGGCAAATTTAAAGTCCTTAGATCTTCAACTGTTTTAGGTGTGAGATCAATTATATCAACTAATCTTTTATGTATCCGCATTTCATATTGATCTCGAGAATCTTTATGTACAAAGCTTGAACGTAAAACAGTATGCTTTTTAATTTCAGTTGGCAAAGGAATCGGGCCATTCACTTTTGCCCCTGATCTCTCTGCTGTGTCAATAATCGTTCTCGTAGATTGATCAATTATTTTACTATCAAAAGCTTTTATTTTAATGCGAATTCTCTGAGCTATATTTTCCTCAATATTTGATTCTTTATCAACATTTTTTGTCGGACTTTTTTTCGTTGTCATGTGTTTTAAATAATTTTAAACTTGAATAATTTTAATTTCTTTAAAAAAAGATTTTTCTCCCTTATTTAGGCCTGTGTTGAACAACAAGAGGAGGTTAGGGGAGGAGAATACCCCCTCTAACTCCCCCTAAGAGGGGGAGAATAAAAATAACAATTTCCTACAAGGAAGAGAATAAGAATAATGGATTCCTCTCCTCTATTTAGGGGAGGTTAGGTGGGGTAAAAAATTGAAAATTATTTTATACCCCCTCTAACTCCCCCTAAAAGGGGAAGAATAAGAATAATATTCCCCTACAAGAGGGAGAATAAGAATAATATTCCCTCCAAGAGGAGAAAAACAAACTTGATATATCTATTTTATGATTTTAATAACTACTCCGGCGCCAACAGTTTTTCCACCTTCACGAATAGCAAATTTTTGTTGCTCTTCTAAGGCAACAGGACTAATTAACTTTATAGTAAATTTTGCCGTATCTCCAGGCATTACCATCTTTACATCTTCAGGCAAAATTACCTCTCCTGTTACATCTGTTGTTCTGATATAAAATTGCGGTTTATATCCCTTAAAAAATGGCTTATGTCTTCCGCCTTCTTCCTTACTTAATACATAAACTTCGCCTTCAAATTCTGTATGAGGAGTAACTGTTCCTGGCTTTGCCAAAACCTGTCCTCTTTTTACTTCATCTTTTTTAGTTCCTCTTAATAAAACTCCAGCATTATCTCCGGCCCTGCCTTCATCTAAAGATTTATTAAACATTTCAATACCTGTCACAACTGTTTTTCTTGTTTCTCCTAAACCAATAATCTCAACTTCTTCATTAATTTTTATAATTCCCCTTTCAATTCTTCCCGTAACAACTGTCCCCCGGCCTTCAATTGAAAAAATATCTTCAATAGGCATTAAAAAAGGCTTATTAATATCTCTCTTAGGTTCAGGAATATATTCATCAATTGCTTTTAATAAATCAAAAATTGGTTTTGTAGCCTCTTCGTCTGTTGGATTTTCTAAGGCCTTTAAAGCAGAACCTCTAATTATAGGCGTATCATCTCCTGGAAATCCATATTTGTTAAGCAAATCCCTTATTTCCTGTTCAACTAAATCTATTAATTCTGGTTCTTCAACCTGATCAATTTTATTTAAAAATACAATAATATAAGGAACCCCAACTTGACGAGCTAAAAGAATATGCTCTCTTGTTTGAGGCATTGGTCCGTCAGTAGCGGCAACAACTAAAATAGCTCCATCCATTTGAGCCGCCCCAGTAATCATATTCTTTACATAATCAGCATGGCCAGGACAATCAACATGAGCATAATGTCTTTTTTCTGATTCATATTCAACATGGGCAGTGGCGATTGTAATTCCACGTTCCTTCTCTTCAGGCGCCGAGTCAATTTGATCTACGGTTTTGTCAGATGCCTGCATTCCTTTCGTTTTAAAAACTTTCAGCATTGCGGCTGTTAAAGTGGTTTTTCCATGATCAACATGACCAATAGTTCCAATGTTGATATGGGGTTTTGTTCTTTCAAATTTTTCTGCCATTTTTTTATTCTCCTTAATAAGCAACCCTTTTGAAAAAAAGATCAAAAGGTTTTATCCAATTGCTTAATTAAAATTAAATTTATTTAAATTTATTATTTTTTTCATATTATCACATTTATTAAAAATGTCAAGAGAAATTATTTACTTCTGCTTTCCCTCAACAATTTTTTCTGTAACACTTTTGGGAGCCTCGCTATATTCTAAAAATTCCATAGAATATGAAGCTCTTCCTTGCGTCATTGAACGCAATTGCGTTGCATATCCGAACATCTCAGATAGAGGAACTTTTGCGCTAATAACTTTTGTTTGCGCTACTCCATGTCCTCTATCTTCCATTTGTCCGATTTGCCCTCTTTTAGAATTCAAATCTCCAATTACATCTCCCATAAACTCTTCAGGAGTTACAACCTCAACTGACATAATCGGCTCTAAAATAATTGGTCTGGCATTTTTCGCCGCTTCTTGAAAACCACGATTAGCAGCTATTTTAAAAGCGATTTCAGATGAATCAACTTCATGATAGGAGCCATCATAAACTGTCACTTTTATATTTATCATTGGATAACCAGCTACCACTCCATTAGCCATGGCTTCTTTAGCCCCTTTTTCAATCGCCGGAATATATTCATTCGGAATAGAAGCTCCTTTTATAGCATTAACAAATTCAAAATTTTTATTATCTTTACTGTCCTTATCTTTTTCTAAAGGTTCTAATTTTAACCAACAATCTCCATATTGGCCGCGACCACCTGACTGATGAATATATTTTCCTTCTGCCTTAGCTTCTGACTTGATTGTTTCTTTATAGGCAACTTGCGGTTGTCCAATATTTGCTTCTACTTTAAATTCACGTTTCATCCTGTCTATAATAATATCCAAATGAAGTTCGCCCATCCCAGAAATTATAGTCTGCGCTGTTTCATCATTTGTTTTTATTTTAAAAGTCGGATCCTCTTCTGATAATTTTTGCAAAGCTATCCCCATTTTTTCCTGATCTGATTTTGTTTTCGGTTCAATAGCGACTGAAATAACTGGTTCTGGAAATGTAATATTTTCTAAAATTACCGGATGATCAATATCAGTCAAGGAATGGCCGGTAAAAGTTTTCTTTAATCCAACTGCCGCAGCAATTTCCCCACTATAAACTTCCTGCACTTCCTCGCGATGATTAGCGTAAAGTTTCACAATTCTTCCAATTCTTTCTTTTATACCTGTATTAACATTTAAAACATAAGATCCTGATTTTAACGTTCCCGCATAGACTCTAAAAAAACAAAGTTTTCCGACAAAAGGATCAACGGCTATTTTAAAGGCCAAGGCCGTAAAAGGCGCTGAATCAGAAACATTAATTTTTATAATCTTTTCTTTATCTTTTGGATCTTTACCTTCAATAACCGGAGCTTCAAGAGGAGAAGGTAAATATTCAATAACAGCATCTAATAAAAATTGAATACCTTTATTTTTTAAAGCGCTTCCGCATAAAACAGGAACAATTTTATTATCAATAGTAGCCCTCCTTAATATATTTTTTAATTCATCATTAGTTATTTCTTTTCCTTCTAAATATTTATTCATTAAATTCTCATCATTTTCAACAATGGCTTCTATTAATTTTTTACGATATTCCTCAAATTTATCTTTCATATCTTTTGGAATTTCTTGCTCTTCCCATTTAGTCCCCATATCATTTTTATAAATAATTGCTTTTTTTTCAATTAAATCAATGATACCTTTAAAATCTGCTTCCGTCCCTATTGGGAGTTGAATAGGATAAGCCTCTTTTGTAAGCCGTTCATGAATGGTTTTCAAATCATAAAAAAAATCGGCGCCTGTCCTGTCAAGTTTGTTAATAAAAGCTATCCGTGGAACATGGAACTTGTCAGCTTGATGCCAGACAGTTTCTGATTGTGGCTCTACTCCGGCAACTCCATCAAAAATAACAACTCCTCCATCTAAAACTCGTAAAGATCTTTGCACTTCCACAGTAAAATCAATATGCCCTGGAGTATCAATAATATTAATATTACAATCTTTCCAAAAACAAGTTGTGGCTGCTGATGTAATGGTAATCCCTCTTTCTTGCTCCTGCTCCATCCAATCCATTTCTGCTTCTCCATTGTGGACTTCGCCTATTTTATGTTTTTTCCCTGTATAATATAAAATACGCTCGGTGACGGTTGTCTTTCCAGCATCAATATGGGCGATAATCCCGATATTTCTTGTTTTTTCAAGTGAATACTTTCTCGGCATAATTTATGAATTAAGAATTAAAAATTATGAATTATGAATTATGAATTATGAATTAATTAATTTTAATTACAAAATATATCAATTGTTATTCCTATTTCTTCTTTTATCATTCCCATTTTTTCTTTTGTCATTCCCGCGAAGGCGGGAATCTCGTTTCACAAAACGAACATAAGATTCCCGCCTTCGCGGGAATGACAGAAAATAACTTTTTAATTTTATATATAATTTTTTAATTTTTTGTTGAGGTCGGTTAAAAATTTTTTTGTTTATATTTTCGACCGACCAACTTATTATGAAAAAATTTCTTTGATTCTCTCTATATTATCGTCTAAACATTCTAAAATATTTAACTTCAACCATTCTATAGTATCCTTGTCTTTCTTTCCTAACGAAAATTTTATTCTAAAAAATCCAACAGTTTCTTCTGCCAATTTTCCAAATTTTAACTTAATATCACAACTATCTTCATCTTCTATCCCTTTTATTACAATCTCAAAAAATTTTCTCTGGCATTTTATCCCACTCCTTTATTTAATTTCTGTCTTTGGATATCAGGATTAACATCCAAATTTCAAAAATCAAATTTATGTTCTTTAAAATTAATTAATACCCTCTCTAATGATACCCCCTCTAACTCCCCCTAAAAGGGGGAGAACGAGAATACTATCCCTCTAAAAGGGGGAGAATAAAAATAATGGATTCCTCCCCTATTTAGGGGAGGTTAGGTGGGGTAAAAATTGAAATACCCCCTAAAACAAGAATAATGGATTCCTCCCCTTTTAGGGGAGGTTAGAAGGGTTAAAAAATTGTAAATTGAAAATTTATTGAAAATTGATAATTGAAAATTGATGTTAATATCTTGCAAAATGCGCGAAGGCTCTATTTGATTCTGCCATTCTTTGAACATCTTGTTTTTTCTTAATCGCTGAACCTTCTTCTTTTGCCGCGTCCATCAATTCAAAAGCTAATTTTTCTCTCATTGGCTTCCCTTTCCGCGCTTTTGCGGCTGTGATAATCCAACGGCTGGCTAATTGAAATTTTCGCGTTCCCTTAACCATTATTGGAACCTGATAATTAGCTCCTCCAACACGCCTTCCTTTTACCTCAAGAATAGGAGTAACATTTCTAATAGCCTGTTCAAAAATAGTTAAAGGATTTTTTTTTGTTTTCTTTTCAATAATATCAAAAGATTCATAAATAATTTTTTGAGCAACTGTTTTTTTTCCTCTTTCCATTAAATAATTTATAAATTTCGCAACATTAAGATTATTGAATTTTACATCAGATTTTATTTTTCTTTTTATAGCTCGTTTTCCTCTCATAAAAATATATAATTAATTTTCAATTATCAATTTTCAATTTTCAATAAATTTTTAATTATCAATTTTCAATGAAAAAAAATATTTTGAAAATGATTTATAATTCGTAATTCTTAATTCTTAATTCTTATTTAGTCTTTTCTTTTTTCACTCCATATAAACTTCTACTTTGTTTTCTACCCTCAACACCTTGGGTATCATAAACCCCTCTTACAATATGATAACGCACTCCAGGCAAATCGCTCACTCTTCCTCCCCTGATTAAAACAATTGAATGCTCTTGCAAATTATGTCCAATACCAGGGATATAGGCTGTAACTTCCATTCCATTAGAAAGACGTACTCTAGCAATTTTTCTTAAAGCTGAATTTGGTTTTTTAGGGGTAACAGTCGTAACTTTTAAACAAACACCTCTTTTAAATGGATTTCCTTTCGGCAATTCTCTTGATTTACGTTTTAATGAATTCAAAGTTGCACGTAAAGCAGGAGTATTAGTTTTCTTAATAATCCTTTTTCTTCCTTTTTTAATTAATTGATTTATTGTGGGCATACGAATAAGTTAAAAATTGAAAGCCAGAAGTCTTTAAAGCTAAAAATTTTAAAAAAATAAAATAAGGTAAGATAATTTAGTTACCTTATTTTTAGTAAAACACAACTTTAAAAAATAGTCAATACAATTAAAGAAAATTAAAAAATAAAGCGGATAAAGCGGCTAAAATAAAAGTCCATTGAATACTAAAAAACGAAGAAACAGCTAAAACTAAAATTAACATTAAAACTTTTCCAAAGTTAAGCGCCATTTCATGAATTACTGTGAATTCATCAACATAATGCCCTGAATCCGCCGCTTTCTCATAAGTCAAAACATCAAAAGGAGTCCTCATAAAAATTTTTGTTAAATTATGATATGTTGAAGTAATAAAAATTTGAAAAGCTGTCGCTACAAAAATCTTTATAATCCAACCTAAAGAATAAAGAATACTGCCAAAACGCAAAATCTTTTCTTTGTTCATTTTATCAGTATATCTCCCAATCATTAATTGTAAAATAATACTAAAGGCGACAATCAAAGAAGAAATCGCTCCAACCTTAAATAAATTTCCATCTAATAATTTCCAGATAAAAATAGGCCAAATAATAATTCCTACTACCTGTTCCGCGCCGTCAGCCATATAGGCAAAAACTATTTTTTTATATTTCTTATTAAAAAAATTTCCCCATGTTTGAAAATATCCCCAAGAAAATTTTTCTTTTGTTCTCGTAATTTTTAAATACGGTATCCCAGAAAGAAGATAAACAATTGCGCCAAAAACAAACATTGTTTTAAAATTAACTGAGCCAACAATAAATCCAATTAAAAGCGGCGAAATAATACCTACCATTAATCTAGTTGATTGCAAAATACTAAATTCTTTCCCTCTATTCTTTTTATCAGTAAACTTAGCAAAATCAATATGATATGGAAGCCAATAAGAAAGACGGTAAAAAGTTATAATCAAAATGGGAAACAAAATAAAATATTTTGCATTATTTTCATTTATAAAATAAAAAGAGAGATAAAACAAAGCGCCTAAAAAAACACTAGCGCGAAGTGAATTTCTAAATCCGACTTTGTTTAAAAATTTGGCGCCAAAAGCAACCAAAAAAATATAAATTAAACTGCTAACTAAATAATAATATAAAACATATTTTATTTCAAAATCAAAAATTTTATATAAAAATATCGGCAAAAATAAAGAACTAATACTATAAGCAATATTAGCAATCATTTTTCCCGTATAAAGATAAATAAAACCTTGGGAAAGATTTTTACTTAAATAATGGTTTTTCATATTTATTATTATTATATAATTTATTTTTATTTTTGTAAATCGCTCTAATGTTTTATCCCCAAATTATATTTTTAAAATATTAATTATCTTGGATTACGAAATACATAAATTCCGCTGTCTTTGCGAGAAAGGAGCGAAGCGATCTCCTGAATACTCCTTGTCATTGCGAGCGAAGCGAAGCAATCCCAT
>JAACEG010000095.1 GCA_011682665.1 Lysobacteraceae bacterium | reverse complement strand
TTACTACAGTTTGCGACGCCTTGGGCGCGGTAAGAACTAAATGCGCTAAAATGCTTGAAATAATTCCAAAAGATTTATTCGCTTATTTATGGGTCGTCGATTTCCCTTTATTTGTTAAAAGTAAAGAAACAGGAGATTTAGTTTCGGCGCATCATCTCTTTACCTTGCCGATGAAAGAAGATATAAAGCTATTAGACGAAAATCCTGAGCAAGTTAGATCTTACGCTTTTGATTTGGTTTTAAACGGAGTTGAAGTTGGAGGAGGATCAATGAGAATTTATCAGAAAGAATTGCAGAAAAAAATATTTGATATTTTAAAAATTTCCAAAAAAGACGCAGAAAGAAGATTCGGACATTTTTTAAAAGCCTTTGAATATGGCGTTCCCCCACATGGAGGGGTTGCTATGGGACTAGATCGTTTTGTAATGCTTTTAGCTGATGAGCCAAATATTCGCGAAGTAATGGCCTTCCCAAAAGACGGTAAAGCTCGTGATTTAATGTTAAATGCGCCAGCAAAAGTTGATAATAAAATATTAAAAGATTTAGGAATAAAAATTGATTTAGATTAATTAATAATATTTTTGATAAAATATATGCCTAAAATAAAAAATAACAATTTAGAGATCTATCGCCATTCTTTGGCGCATATTCTTATGCAGGCTTTAGAAAGAATGTATGGAGCTGTGCCTGGAGTCGGTCCCGCGATTGAAAACGGATTTTATCATGATTTTGATTGTAAAAAACAAATTACAGAACAAGATTTGCCAAAAATAGAAGAAGAAATGAAAGAAATTATTAAGGAAAATTTACCTATTAAAAGAAAAATAATGAAAATTGATCAAGGAATTGAATTATTGAAAAAGAAAAAATTTATTTATACAGCTGAAATAGCAAAAAATTTAAAAAAGCAAGGAGAAAAGAATATTTCCTTTTATAAGCAAGGCAATTTTATAAATATGTGTAGAGGTCCGCATTTATCCTCAACTGGGGAAATAGATCCTCAATCTTTTGAACTTACAAAAATCGCCGGGGTTTATTGGAAAAATAATGAAAAAAATAAAATGATCCAGCGAATTTATGGTGTTTCCTTTAATAACAAGAAAGAATTAAAAAAATATTTTAAAATATTAGAAGAAGCTGAAAAACGCGACCATCGAAAATTAGGCAAAGAATTAAAATTATTTTTAATAGATCCTGATGTTGGATTAGGCTTGCCAATGTGGCTACCTAAAGGAGCAATGTTATGGAGAATTATGGAAGATTTTTGGTATCAAGAACATTTGAAAAACGGCTATGAATTAGTGAGGAGCCCGCATATTGGTTCAAAAAAATTATGGGAAAAATCAGGGCATTGGAATTTTTATAATGAAAGTATGTATCCGCCCATGGAAGTAGGGCAGTCCTTAGAAGATGCTCAAGCAGGTAAAAAAGTTAAAGTCAAAGAAGAATATTTAATTAAACCAATGAATTGCCCATTTCATGTAACTCTTTATAACTCTCAACAACATTCTTATCGCGAATTGCCTTTACGTTGGGCTGAATGTGGCACGGTTTATCGTTATGAAAAATCTGGAGAATTATCAGGATTGACCAGAGTACGCGGTTTTACGCAAGATGACGCGCATATAATTTGTACTAAAAAACAAGCAGAGCAAGAATTAAAAAAAGTGTTAGATTTTATTATTTTTATTTTTAAATCATTTGGTTTTAATGATTATAAAGTTTATTTGTCAGTAAGAGATCCTAAAAACAACAAATACGCTGGGACAAAAGAAGGATGGGATTTCACTGAAAAAGCTTTAGAAAAAGTTGCTAAGGAAAAAGGGTTAGATTATGAAAAAGATATAGGGGGAGCGGTTTTTTATGGTCCAAAATTAGATTTTAAGGTTAAAGATTGTCTAGGGAGAGAATGGCAGTGCTCAACTTTGCAATATGATTTTAATCTACCAGAAAAATTTAAGATGAACTTTATTAATGAGAAAGGAGAAAAAGAAAGACCTTATATGTTACATCGGGCCTTATTTGGTTCCTTTGAAAGATTTATAGGAATTTTAATTGAACATTATGCTGGCGCTTTTCCTCTTTGGCTTTCTCCTTTGCAGGTTAAGATAATTTCTGTTAGTGAAAAACATATTAAATATTGCGAAGAATTAGCTAATAAACTCAGAAAAGAAAATATTAGAGTTAAAGTTGATGATTCTAATGAGACAGTTGGAAATAAAATAAGAAAAGCAATAACAGAAAAAATTCCTTATATGGCTGTGATTGGCGATAAAGAAATAAAATCTAAAAAAATAAATATTCGTGATTATGGTTTGAAACAAACACGAGAAATAAGCCTTGAAAAATTCATAAAAGAAGTCTTAGAAAAAATAGAGAAAAAAAAATAAGTACTGATTTGTTAAAATGGAAATAAAGTAATGAGCAATGCTTTAAAAAATGATTTTACAATAAATACTAAATCCAGAATAAATAATATAAGATATAAATTTCAAGGAGCAAGAATACAAACAAATTCAAAATCTCAATACTCAAATTTCAAACAACTTAAGATTTTGAATTTGTATTTTGGAATTTATTTGCTTATTACCTTGAATTACGAAATACATAAATTACGCTGTCTTTGCGAGAAAAGAGCGAAGCGATCTCCTGAATACTCCCTGTCATTGCGAG
>JAACEG010000019.1 GCA_011682665.1 Lysobacteraceae bacterium | reverse complement strand
ATAAGAATATATTTTATTATAGTTATCAGTCAATTTTATAAAATTTTAATAGCTTCAAAAAAAATTTTAATTTCTAATTTTTAGTTTTTACCCCCTTTTCACGATTCTCTCCCTCGTAGGGGGAGTTAGAGAGGGTATTATTTAGTTTTTACCCCACCTAACCTCCCCTAAATAGGGGAAGAACACGTTATTCTTATCCCACCTAACCTCCCCTAAATAGGGGAGGAATTTTATTTTATAATTCTCCCCTCTTGTAAGGGAACCTTTTTCCATGATTCTCCCCCTTTTAGGGGGAGTTAGAGGGGGTATTATTTCATATTTTTACCCCACCTAACCTCCCCTAAATAGGGGAGGAACCCATTCTTCACGATTCTCTCCCTTGTAGGGGGAGTTAGAGAAGGTATTGCCTAAGGGATTTAAACACCTTTATTCTCATTTTTTAATTGTTCATCAAATTCTTTTTTGGCTTCCTCTATTTCTAATAATTGCCGAGGATCAGAAGTTATTAATTGATCTTCTGTATAAGAAGCCACTACTCTTATAGCCGCATGTTTACGTCCAGCAAAAAATATACCTTCACCAACTCCGCTTTCTAAAAGTAAATATTTTTCGCCTTCCGTAATCATAAAAGTTTTTTGTATAATCCCAACCGCTGAAGATGTTTGTTTAAGAAGCAATTGAAGCGAAGAATTATTAACAATCGCCTGACCATAAGGGGAAACAAGAAAATCATTAACGTCTTGGGTAATAGTCGTAACACCTAAATAATATTTCCTGCATCTTTTAATTAAGGCATATATAAATTTTGCCGAATCTTCCCTTTGCATTAACCACCAAGCCTCATCAATAACTAATATTCTTTTTTTCATTTTTGAACGGACAATATTCCAAATATAATTTATGATCATATAAATAGCAATTGGTTTAAGCTCGTCTTCTAAATCTCTTACGGAAAAAACAATCAACTGATTATCCATATTAACATTAGTATAATTATTTAAAAGACCGGAAAATGTTCCTTCTGTATATTTTCTAATTCTCAAAATCAAATCAGTAGTCCCTTCCATACCTTCTAAAATTTCTTGAAAATCTTGCATTAAAGGCATTTTTGCTTTTCTTAAATCACTATCAGGCGTAATATCTTTTTTAGCGTAGGTTTCTATTAAAGCGCGATCGATTAAAGAATCTTCTTGATAAGATAATTTTCCTAACATTAACCTCATCATCCCTTTCAAAGTAATAACTGCGCTTCTAATAATATCTCCTGTTTTAACTTCTTTACCAATAGAACGCGGTAAATCAAAAGGATTGATTTTTATTTCTGAGTTTAGTGAAATATTAATATACGATCCGCCTACAGCTTCGCTTAAATGTTCATACTCACGTTCAGGATCAATAATTATAACGTCAGTGCCAAACATCATACTTCTTAAAACTTCTAACTTAATGCTATAACTTTTTCCGGCGCCTGATGTAGCGAAGACAACCATATTAGCATTTTGCAAAGAAAATCTGTCAAACAAAATTAAGCTGTTATTATGACGGTTAATGCCGTATAGAACTCCTTCGTCAGAAGTAAGTTCTGATGATATAAAAGGAAAAGAAGACGCAGCCGGGCTGGAATTCATATTAAAAGGGATCTGCAATTGATCATCACATAAAGGAACCGAGGAATTAAAACCTTGCTCTGCCTGATATAAGACTCTTTTGCTTAAAATTAATTTAGCTCCAAACATTGCTTCTATTTCCTCTGTGATGCTTTCTAACTTTTTTGGAGAATCAGCGTAAATAGTCACATACAGCGAAAATTGAAAAAAATGCTCCAAACCTTGTGTTAAATCGTCTCTTAATTTTTCAATATCTCTTAAAGCTGTTTCCCTTAATGGATCCCGCGGGGCTCCTTTTTCAGCATCAGCAATTAATTGCGCTTCTAAATTGCCAACCTTATCTCTTAGTTGCCTTAAAACAATCCCAGCTTTAATCGGTGTAAACATACTTATATCAAGCGTTGAACTAAAATTAATAATAGGAGAAAACCACCCAACAGAAATATAACGTGGATAATCTATGACAAATAATGTTCTCACGTATTTGTCTCCTAATTTAACAAAAGCTGGTTTAACTTCAAAAGCGTCAGGCGCAATAATATCTTTAACAGTCACTATTCCGCGCCTATAAACTTTTTCCTCTTCTAAAATAATCTTTTCTTCTTGAGTCTTTTTTGCTTCCTGTTTTTCTTTTTCAACAAAGCCTAAGTGTTCTTTCTGGGCTTTTGCTTTAGCTAATTCTTTTTCCTGTTGTTTTATATCGCTTGGATTAAACATAAAAAATTATATTAAACGCAAAATTTAACTATATCCCCAAAACTATAAAATCCAGATTCCTTCCCTTTTAGGTGAGGTTAGGTGGGGTAAAAACTAAATAATACCCCCTCTAACTCCTCCTACGAGGGGGAGAATTATCATTATTGAAAATTTTTTTGTAATTTTGCACTTTGCATTTTGCATTTTTAATTTAGTTATTCTTATTCCTCAACTCTTAATTTTTGCAAATCAGGCAATGGTTGCTGTTTAGATACAAAAGGATTATAAATATTATAATAAAGCTCAATCAAACTTTGTGTGTCTAAAACTACCGAATTTAAACTCATACTGCTTAAACCTCCTATAACAATATCTACTCTACGCATTAGTTCTTTATGCCGCCTTAAAAAAACCTCTTTTTTAAGCTTTACTACTGAGGCTGAAGAAAAAATTTCTAATATTTTTCTTAAAAATGATTTTTTCTCATCTTGAAAAGCGCTATAAGGGATAGCTATATAAAACTTTTTTGTCATAATTTGCCCAATTTTCACTAAATCAGAAATATAACTATAATATTCGGCTATTTGCATTTTTAGCAAATCATTTGTTTGCGTTTTGTTTAAAACTTTTAATTTCCGCAAATAAGGATCAATATTTAATTTTCTTGATTGAATAACAATTTGGGAAGGAAAACGCAAAGAATTTAAAAAATTTATATAGGCTTGAATAATCGCTTCCTGCTCATCGGCAGATTTTAATGAAAAATTTATACTGGAAACCATAATAACAGAAACCAAAGTTCCATCTTTTAGTATAACACAATCATCTTTAATTTCAGAAATATTTAAATATTCTTGAGTAGTTTTTCTAATAATTTTTTTCTTGGACATAGTTTTTATTTGTAAATTGAAAATTGTAAATTGAAAATTTTATAAGATGTCTTGTTTTTCCAATTTTATTGCCAAATTGCTTAGATAATACAATTCTAATCTAAATTTACTTCTTCTTGATATCTACCGCCTGTGTCAACGATTAAAGACAATTTAGATAGTTTAGATTTTTCTAATATTTTTGGACGATATGAAACAACTTCCTCATTCTTTTCTTTCTTAATAATTCTACTTTTAAATTCTAAAATGCCAAAATCTTTACACCATACTCTCATTTTTGGTCTAGTAGAAGTTTGTATAAAATTCAATAAAAAATAATGTATGGGACGACCATTGACTTTAGAAAAAGCAAAAATGGAGGCTATGCCAAAAATAAAAATAGATATAAAAATAAATGAAATAAAATCAACAAATTTATAAAAAACAATTGATAAAAGTAAAGCCACCATTAGCAAAATAAATTGCCTGATAGTAATTGGACCAAAAATTTTGTTTTCTACATCAATAAATTGTGGGACAACAAATTGTCGCATAAATAAATTTTAATTTTCAATTTACAATTTTCAATTTTCAAACTTTATTTCTTTTTATTTAAAGAGTTGACTATTTTTTGAAAAATTAAGTTTAGTTCTTGCGATTCTTGCCATAGTTCTTTTGCCTTGTCTTTTAATTCAGGATTTGTTTTTACTAACATTCTAAACCAATATTTTGTTTCGTTTATTTCTTTCCTACAAATATAAATTTTGTTTCTAAAATCCTATTTTGAGCTTGCATTATTCTCTTCGCAATAATTTTCTCCGACGCTCGTAGCCGACCTAATCAATCGTCTTAAAACAGAATCGTTAAGTGGATTTCTATTTACACTTTTAATAAAATCAATAACATTTTCGCTAAACTTCGCCGTTCTTTCTTCTAAATCATAATTATTATTCGCCATAAATTTATTTTTAATTCGCTCATTAAAAATTTAGTTATTGGAAATTGATTGAAAATTGGAAATTAAGAATTGAAAATTATTTTACAATTTTTCCTTGTCGTTTTTCACTTTTCATTTTTAAATTTTAAATTTCTATGCTCTTAACTCTCTGTTCAACTGTTCTATGGCTTCAAATTCTTTTAATGTTAAAGTTGGTTTTCTTTCATTTTTCATTTCTTGAATAATTCCTTCTACTTGCTTATGTTTAATTATAGCATTATGCAAAATCTCCGAATAAGCTTTATTTATTTCACTATTCTTCCACGCTTTTATTCCTAAACTTCTCTTCTTCAAAGATTCTTCTAATAAAATATTTATTTTTTCTTTAACTTTTTTAATAGCTTCAAAAGGATCTTCAGACCAACTTCTAAAATCCTTTATAGTTAAATCAGTTAATTCATCTATTGGGCCAACAAGCTTTGATTTTTTATCTGATTCTTCAGAAATAATTTTATTAAAATTCTTTATTCCTTTTTGATCAAAAGAATTAAATTTCATATCTTCTTGTTTCTTTTTCCCAAATATAAAATCCTTAAAAGATTTTGCTTTTTTAAGACCTGTTTTTTTATCTAAAATCTGTTTTATCCCCTGCTTTATTTTTTTTTCGCCAGCCAACGGATTTTTTTTCTCGTTCTTTTCTTCTTTCACAATAACCGGCGGAGGAGGACTTAAAAATCCTTGCTTTTTATTTATAATATTTTTGTGAACACTCTTGTTTTTTTTATCTATTGCTATTTTATCTGATTTAAAAATTATTGGCAAATCGCGCGCTTCTTTTTCTATCTGCTTTTTTGCCTGTTCTTTATTTTCTTGTTTTTGTTTTTCCAAGCCATCTCCATTTTCTATTTCTTGTTTTCTTTTTTTAACTAATAATAAAATTTTATTTACAATTTCTTTAGAAAATTCCATCCCAGCTTCATTTTCCCTTCTTTCTAAAATGTCTTTAAAATCAATCCAACTTCTCACTCCTTTAAGGGCACTGATAATAATATTTTTAAACCTATTTTTTAATAAATCAGTTTTAAAACTAATATTTAATTGCGACATAATTCTATCTGCTTCTTTTTCCCAATCTACTAATTTTACAAATATCGGTTTTAAATTTTTAATTTTGTTTTCTATTTTTTTAATTTCATCTTCTCCACTATCAACTCTTATTGTTTTTTTGCTTTTGAAATTTAAAGGCTTTTCTTCATTCTTTATTGACCCTTCTGAAATTATGTCTAATTCTGTTCTTTCTTCTTCACTTTTGAAATCTTTTAAAAGATTAAACTCTCTTAAAATTAAACCTTCTAATTCTTGCGCTATTTGAAAAGCAATATTTTTTTTAAGCGCCAAGCGATTTTCTAAAAAATTCGCCAAATTATCCGCTTTGCTTTTATCAACAACTATTTCCATTAAAATTAAGGCTAATTTAACTTTGTATTTTTTTTCAATTTCTTCTAAAGATGACAAAACCATCGGCGACGACAAAAACCGCTTTTTTTCTTCAGGAAGTTTTTCAAATTTTTGTAAAATATTCTTTAGCATAAGTTAGCTTCATTAGTTTGTTAGCTTAGTTAACCTTATTAGATTTTAATTTTTAATTTTATCCCACAGATAATTGCGGGATTGATTGAATTTATAATTTTTTAATTTTGAAACTATCTCTTTCAGCCACTCTTTATTATGTGGAAAAATAAGAAAATTAGATTCCTCCCCTATATAGGGGAAGTTAGGTGGGGTAAAATTATAAAATAATATCCCCTCTAACTTCCCCTACAAGGGGGAGAATTATTTTTACTGAAAATTGAAAATTATTATTCTAATTTATCAAGTTCATCCTTAATCGCCTTATATTCTAAGCTCCCCTTCTTATATTGCCTAAGAAGCGCGTTTAATTCTCTCTTCCTCGCGACTATATGGCTTCTATCCACTTTGTCCAGTACTTCTTCTCCAATGGCTTTTTTTTCTATTTCATTGCTAAATTTATTTTCTAATTTATTTGCTTTTTCTTGTTTATATTGCTCGCGTTCCTGATCCGTTATTTCAAATATATCATTTGATTCTCCTCCTGTTTCTTTGCCTAAAACCGAATCAATTGCGCTTAAAATATTTTTAGGACAAGTTTGCAATTCTCCTTTGGAAAAATCATAAAATTTTCCATCTATTTCCATGGGATAACTTTCTTCATGGCCTAGGGGGGTTTCTGAAGATAATTTCAAATATTCATATAATTCAATCAGGGTTTTAACTTTTTCTTTTTCTTGCTTTTCTATTTTTTTAATATTATCAGACGATGTTAAATATTGCGCTTGCTTTACTTTATCAGCCGGCTCATTGCCAATATTAGAAATATAATCTTTTAACCAATTACCTACTGTTGCTGGAAGAATGTCATCTCCAATTAATAATTTTTTTTCAGTTAAAATTTCTTGATTATCTAATAAAACTTTTCTTAAATCTTTTTTTAGCTCATCTCTTTCGCTAAACACGATAAAATTTATCATTCTGCTTTCCAGCTTTTCTATTATATCATAATTTTCAATAAAAAAAATCATTAAAAAATTTTCTTTTAATAAATCAATAATTTCTGCTTTCTTTAATAAAGGAAGCGCAATAAATTTGGCCTTGATTAACCATTTTTTATAATCTTTTTTATTACTAAAAATATCCTCTAATTTAGAAAATCTTCTCACAAAAATCAAAGCCTGCTTTGAGTTATCATTCTCAATTATATAATTTAATAATTTTTTTATTTTTTCAAAATTTTCCTCACTCATCATAAATTATGAATAAAATATAAAATAAATATTAATCCGAATCCATAGCTGTTTCCTCTTCCTCTCCCTTCTTCCTCTCTGCTTTCTTTTCACTTTTTTTCTTTTTTCTTTTTTCTTCCTGCTCTTTTTTAACATTCTCCTGCCTTATTTTTTCTCTAAATTCAGGATCTGTTTGCGCTTTTTCAATCTCATCAGCTATTTTATCAGTATCAAAATCTTCCATTCCGCTTGCGCTGCCGGCGCGTTCTTTAATTGTATTAATTAATTTATCGCTAATCCCTGCTTCTTTCATTCGTCTTGTAGAATCATCAGAGCTTAAATGTATCGCCGCGTTCATCTGCCCATTAGTTTGCCATTGTTTCCAACCTCCTGGATTATCCATTAATTTTAAAGTTACTAAACCGCCTTTTGTAAGGTGAAATTTGCCAGTATCTTTATCATGTTCGCCATAAGCCAAACGATTATTTTTCCTGATTAAATCCTGAAGATGATATTTAAATTGTTCTATATTGCTAGAAGCAATATGTTCTTTTTCAGTTGTCGGCCTCCAATCACCATTTTCTATTTTGAATCCACCTGTTGCTTCCCAATGTTTTGTAAGCTTTGCTTTCTCGCTAATATCAGCGCCTAATTCATAAGCTTCTTGCTTGGAAAATCCGCCATAATGCTTATGTCCTTTAGTTGCTAAATTTTTCATAAACTCCTGGAGTCCTTTATAATTTGTGCTATATTTAAGATTACTTAAAAATTCATTCTCATCGGCTCTCATTGTCATTTTTTTTGTCAAAGCTTTGATTCTAATTTTATCATGGTCTTTTATGGCATCTCTTAACATTAAATTTAATTGATCAGAATTCTCAACTCCGGATATTTTGCTCATTTCCTCCCTAACTAATTTATCATCAGCGGCAGCCGCTTCAAAACTGTACTCTGGTATGTTTCTGGCAATTTCATCGCCTAAATTTTCAATTCGTTTTTTGGTTTTTTCAAAATCATTAACAACTTTTTCATTTTCCTGCTTATAAGATTCAATCTTTGTTTTAACTGATTTGTCTGTTTTAGCTTTTTCAATATTTATATTTTTGCCAATCGCGCCTTGGGCAAACTTATAATTTTTATCTATTGATTCTTTTTTTGCTTGTAATTTTTCTCTTTCTTCATTCTTAATATCTTCATCTTGCAACTTTTTTTCTATTTTTCCGCGTTTATCAGATATTGTTTTTAATTCAGCTTCTTGTTGTTGTTTTGTTTGATTTACAAAATCTGCCTTGAATTTAACAAATCCTCCCGACTCTATGCCTTTTTTCTGCGTATCTTTTGCAAATTCAATTCTTTCTTCTATTCTGTCTTTTTCTTTTGTAGCTTCTTTAAATTTATTGCTATATTCATTAGAGGATGCTATTTTTTGTTCTTTTTTTTCTTTTTCTTTTTCTAAGGAAAATAACATCTTATTTTGCTTTGTTTTATCCGCTTCAGTAAAATCGCGCTTAAATTCTTCTTCTTTCTTTTCTTTTTCTAAATTCTTTCTTATATCTTTTAACTGTTTCCCCCCTTTTCTTCTTTCTCTATATAATCCTCCAAAATTTTTCCAATTCATCACATAATCCCATGCCTCTCCCTGCTTTCCTGTCATAGCAAGAAGTCCATGCGCTCTACCTCCCTCCTCCATGGCTTTTTGAGCCGATGTTGCTCCCTCCGTATAATCCTTAGCCTTATTGTATTCTTTTTGCCTTTTAACGCCTGCCCAAGCTCTCTTTAGATTAAGATCAACTCCTGTATATTTATGTAATTTATTGGTTCCTACATTAGCTAACTCCTTAGCTCCTGTCCAGGGAGATCTTACCACACTTCTTACTCCGCTAACTGTTTTATCCCATCGGCTGGTGATTGATCGATACGCGCTGCCGGCGACCGACGCCGCCATTCCTCCTAATTGTTGTGCCACGACCAAAGACGCCATTAACATCACAATCGCGACAATAAAAGTCCCCATAACTTCAATCCTTCCAATATCCGCAAGACCAGCCATTGCTCCCCCGACCACTACACTTCCTTTTTGACTACCAAATATAACATTTCCTGTTCCTTTTACAGTTAAAAAAGATAGCCAAATAAAAAAAGCTAAAACAGGACCCGTAAACACCCACTTTGTAAAACTCTGCACCCATTGCGAAGCGTATTTATTCCCAGCAGGAGAAGCGGAAAACAAAAAAGCAAACGGGGATAAAATCACTAAAATCCAAAGTGCGGCAATTCTTATCACAAGAACTAAAGTAATTGCTGTTATTACAACTAGAGTTATTAAAGAAAAAACTAAAGCTAGAATCATTGTTCCAGCTATTGATAAAGCTGTAATTCCTTCACTCCCAGCTTCAGCTTTTGCAACCACACCCGCATAATTAGAAAAACTAAGAAAACGATTTAATCCCACCATATCAGCAAAATTACCCATTCCTATTTCAGAAATTCCACTTACAAAAGTAAGCATTACTATTTGCGCAATATCAATCACAACTCCGCAAATCGCTTTGGAAAAATTTATTAAAACAGCCATTATTACTAATTTAGGTAACCAAGTCCGATAGCTATAACTTTCTATGCGTAAAATTGAGCCAATCGCAATTATCAAAAGAACAATAATAAAACCCATATTGCAAAGATCGCGGATAATTTCCCAGCCAGTAAGAACCGGAGCGGCAATTATAAAATCATTGTATCGCGCCGCAGAAAGAAATAATCCCATCATAACGCCAATCAATTTTCCTGATATCCAAACAGGCGCGTAAATTATTTTAGATAAAGTAATTAATAAAGCATCTTGCCATAAAGGAAGATGTGTGGATTCCGCTTGCGCATAAACAAAATTTCCAGCAATAATCAAAAAAAGAAACAATAAAATTGCTATAAAAAACGCTTTTTTGTTTATTTTTTTAAATATTAGGTTGACAAAACGCATATTTTATGATAGTCTTAAATTGATTCAAAATCTGAACATTATACAAAATAAAATAAAAGGAGACTAAAAAAATGACAAAAAATATTTTAATCACATTATTGCTTTTTCTATTTATTTCATTAACCGCTTCTTCTGCTGCTGCTGCTGAATGCCAATTACCATCAGATTTACCCCCTCCACCTGAAATTTCCCAAGTTCGGAGCCAAACGGTTCAAAAGCTTAAAAATCTTTATTGTGAGCTGAGAAAATTATATGAATGTCCTACTGCTTATCCATATACAAATCCATACGGGAGGAAAAATTATATACTTTTTTACCCTATTAGAATTAGTGGAATATATGATTATAAAAACCATTTAGATGTCGCTGTATTCATTTATAAAAAAGAAAATTGGCGACTTTATAAAATTTTTTTGCTGAATGGAAAATTAGACGAATCATTCCCCGGAGTTTATCTTTCAATCATAACAAATGAAAATTATGATTGATAATTCCGGATTTCTTTCTCCTCTCCCCATGACTTAAGTCGGTCCACCTCCTGCCAGCTTGAGTCGCCTCAGCCTTGGACTGTTAGCTTCGCGCTTTCGGTTCAAGGCCTTTTTTTATTAAAAATCAATGATCAATTATTTTAATCAAACTGTTTTAAATCGCAAAAGATCTGTTTCAATTATTTTAACTCTTTTTTCTAATTTCCTTGAATTACGAAATTGCGAGGAGGAACGACGAAGCAATCCCGAGAATATATCGCCAATTATTGGGATTGCTTCGTCAGTCGCTTCGCTCCTTTCTCGCAAAGACAGCAAAATTTATGTATTTCGTAATTCAAGATAATTTAGACATTCTATTCAAGTCTGATTTTTTATGAAGCGTTTTTTTAATTTCAACCATCTCTGATTTTATTGATTGGATCTCATTATCAATTCTGTCTAAATACTCAAAACAGTCTTAAAATTAGATCTTGTCTCATCTCTAAACCCAATAAATTCTTGATAATTTCTATCAACTTTTTCTTCTAACCTGTCAAATTTTTCACTTAGATTTAACTGCCCCTTTTTTATAATATCAAATTTAGAGTTTATATCTTCTAAAATAATTCCGAAATATTCATTTGAAATTTTTTTTATTTTTTTAGGCATAAAATAATAGCAAAAAATTTGTTTTCTTTTACGTTTAGTTTAATTATTTTTAATAATAACATAAAAATAAAAAACAACCAAATAAAATAGCAAAAGTTTTCAACAGATAAAAACTAAATATATTTTATAATTATATTTAAAAAATACATAACAACATTCTAGTATTCTGTAGAATATTAGAATATCATTAATCAAAAGCAAAAAATTCATATTGTTGTAAAATACATGCGACCGCATCAATTTTACAATAGTAAATGCAAGTCTCAGTCTGTCCATGCTCAAATGACCTGTTTTAAAAATATTTTTAACAAATAAATATAAATTTTAAAATAACGTAAAATTGATAAAATTGTGCGACCGCATAGTTTTGTCAACTTTTAAAATATTGATAAAATAGTTATAAAAAAAATAAAGGTTCGTTTGCTTTTTACAAATGAACCTTTTTTAGCCAGCCTAGCTACCTATCTCTTTTTTCCCATTTTTATTGATTTTACACTTCCTGAAAATCTATCCTTGCAACATCATCAGGAAATATACATTCAGCAGTAAAATTTCCATATTTATCAGCAACTCCCTCAATAATTCCGATAGAAAAACTTGTCATCTTAAAACTTTTTACTGTTGCGTGGATTATTTTTCCATTACAAGAAACAAAAAAAATCTTATGCTTATTTTTTTTGCATGATTTTAAAATATCTGATTGTAAAGGACATCTGTTAACTATAATTTTCATTGTTTCTCCTTTTTTATTTTAATTTTTGTTTTTATTTTTCAACAAAAAAACTTCTCATCTCTCTACCCAAAATAAAATTTGGATAAAGGGACGAGAAGCTTTATTTCCCGCGGTGCCACCCTTAATTATTTAAAATCCATTCGCGGATTTAAAAAAATCCGCCAGTAAACGGATTTTAAAATCTCTTTGCTGACTCCATCCTACGCCAAGGCTTCGGATGGCAAGCCATCCAGCTAATGCTTTCAAAAGAAAGCCATCTATTGCCCTGACAGGGATATCAGTTATCCTATGATTACGGAGGAAGCCGAATCTCCACTAACGCAGAGATCATCTTTCACAAATGTGAAAAGTCAGACCCAGTCCCCTGAATTTATTTCAGAGGATCTGACTTATAGATTTTGCAATTGTTAAAGTTATTACTATAATAACTTATATAAAAAATATGTCAACACTTACAGATAGAAATCAAATATAATTCCAAGTATTTACAATTATCTTTTTATCCGCTACAATAAAATTATTAAAAATATAAAAACGATTTTCTATGAAACAATATATAATCAAAGGTGGAAACAAATTATCCGGTGAAATAAAAGTCAAAGGCGCTAAAAATTCAGCTCTAAAAATTATAGCCTCAACAATCCTTACTAAAGGCGAAAACAAAATAAGTAATGTTCCACAAATCAACGATATTAAAAAAATGATGGATATTCTTAAAGATTTAGGAGTAAATATTAAAAAAAATCAGTCAGGAAGTTTTCTTATTAATACTGATAATATATCAAAAACAGATATAGACGAAAAAAAAGGAAAAGATCTACGCGCTTCAATTATTTTATCAGGACCTTTATTAGCGCGTTTTAAAAAAGCAACAATTCCTTATCCAGGCGGATGCCTTATTGGCAAACGGCCTATTGATATTTTTATCAATGGACTGCAAAGTTTAGGCGCTCATTGCGAAGAAAAAAATAATAAATATTATTTTACAACAAAACAATTACACGGAGCTATTTTTGTTTTTCCAAAAATTAGCGTTACTGCCACAGAAACAATGATTATGGCGGCCTCAATAGCAGAAGGAACAACCGTTTTAAAAAATACTGCTCAAGAACCAGAAATTATTGAATTAGCAAAATATCTAAACAAATGCGGAGCAAAAATAAAAGGCGCTGGAACAAGTATTATTACTATAAAAGGCGTAAAAAGATTATTAGCGAATAAAACAAAAATTATGCCTGATAGGATTGAAGTGGGAACTTTCGTCATAATGGGACTCCTGACTAAAAGCGCGATAAAAATTTCTAATTGTCTTCCTGAACATTTGGAAACTTTTTTGCTTATGATTAAAAAGGCTGGCGGAAAATTAGAAATAGGAAAAAATTTTATAAAAACTCTTCCTACAAAAAAATTTAATCCGGTTAATATTATTACCCATGAATATCCTGGATTTGCGACTGACTTACAAGCGCCTTTTACTTTACTAATGACGCAAGCGGAAGGAAACAGTTTAATCCATGATCCGATTTTTAACGGCCGTCTTTTTTTCACTGATAAATTAAATCAGATGGGAGCGGATATTATTATGTGCGATCCGCATCGGGCCATTGTTAAAGGGCCTACTCATCTTTTTGGAAAAAATGTTGACAGCCCTGACTTACGCGCCGGCATTACTTTAGTTTTAGCCGGCTTGATAGCGCAAGGAACAACAACAATTGGAAATACTTATCAAATTGAACGGGGATATGAAAATATTATTCAAAGATTAAAAAATTTAGGCGCTAAAATTTATGCAAAATAGAAAAAAAACAAAAAAAATAAAGGTTGGAAATACTTATATTGGTGGAGACGCGCCAATTTCTATCCAATCAATGGCAAATACTAACACTGCGGATCTTAAAAAAACAGTCTCTCAAATTAAAAAACTGGAAAAAGCCGGCTGTGAAATTATGCGTGTTGCCGTTCCTAATATGGAAGCGGCTAAAAATTTAGGGAAAATAAAATCGCAAATAAACATTCCGCTTGTAGCTGATATCCATTTTTCTTATCAATTAGCCTTAGAAGCAATTAAACAAGGAATTGATAAATTAAGATTAAACCCAGGGAATATTGGCTCTCAAGAAAAAATAAAAAAAGTAGTTGAAGCCGCTAAAAAGAAAAAAATTCCAATTCGCATAGGCGTTAATGCTGGTTCCTTGGAAAAAGATATTCTTGAAAAATATAATAACAAAGCAACTAGCAAAGGAATGGTTGAATCGGCTTTAAGGCATATTAAAATATTGGAAAAATTAAATTTTACTAATATTGTTATTTCTTTAAAAGCCTCTGATATTGAAAGGACTGTAGAAGCCTATAAACTGCTTAGTAAAAAAGTGAACTATCCTCTTCATATCGGAATTACAGAAGCTGGAACTGAATTTAAAGGGACTATAATGTCGGCGATTGGACTTGGATATTTGTTATATGAAGGAATGGGCGACACAATTCGCGTTTCCTTGACAGCTGATCCGCTTAAAGAAATAAAAGTAGCGCGCGAAATTTTAAAATCGCTAAATTTACGTCAAGAAGGTCCGACAATAACAAGTTGCCCTACCTGCGGACGGACAGAAATTGATGTAATTGGCTTAACTAAAAAAGTTGAAAAATTAGTTTCAAAATATAAAAAACCAATTCATATTGCTGTGATGGGTTGTGTTGTCAATGGTCTAGGCGAATCCCGCGAGGCAGATCTCGCAATTATCGGCGGGAAAAAAGTCGGTCTAATTTGCAAAAAAGGAAAAATAATAAAAAAGGTTAAAGAAAAAAATTTATTATCAGAATTTTCAAAAGAATTTAAAAAATACTGAATAAAATTCAACATTTGAATATCTAAAATTATGGATATAACAATCAGTAAATA
>JAACEG010000018.1 GCA_011682665.1 Lysobacteraceae bacterium | reverse complement strand
ATTCAACTGTCCTTAAAAATTTTTATCAATAAGTTCTCAAAATATTATTTTGAATAATTACCTTGAATTACGAAATGTCATTGCGAGGAGGAACAACGAAGCAATCCCGAGAATATATCGCCAATTATTGGGATTGCTTCGTCAGTCGCTTCGCTCCTTTTTCGCAAAGACAGCGAAACTTATGTATTTCATAATCCAAGATAATTAAACAACAAAAATTTACAATAATAAAAAGCAGGGATGTCTCCTAGACTCCCTGCTTCATTGTTTAATCATATTGTTTAATAATTTTTTATTTTTTTTCCCATTTCTCTCCAGACATCTCGGACATTCTTTGGGAGATCCTTCAGCCCAATTAAATTTTCAGAAGATGGCCATAGAAAGGGAACAATCCCCACCACTTGAGGATCAGTCTTGGCAATATTCCAGTAGAAATTTGCCAAATCCAGGTAATCCTCAGGGGAAATTTCTTGTCCCAGAAAATGGAATGTTCCCGGGACTAAGATAATCTTTTGTCCAGGCAAAAGATTGTCCTTTGCATTCCCTAAATATTTTTCTTGGAAGACCTTTTTAAGATCTTCTAACCTATCATTTGGATGTCCCGGTTTGTATTGAGCCCAGTAGCAGTAAACTGCAATGAGATCAAACTTCGGAAAACCGTATTCCTCTGCGGCATTTTCCGGAACCGGAAAGCCAAGGATGTTTTCCTGCTCCAAGTCACTACGGGTCACCGCAATCCCATTCGCGGTTTTGGAGTTAGGAAAAACCTCCTTGATCGCGGCGATTGCTTTGTTCAGCATTTCCCTCATTTTCCCGATAGACATTCCCTCTACGATGGCCGCCAAATACGGCTCATCCAAAACATAAAATGCCCATGGGTTTTTACCCCTATAAAGATGAAGGTAGGAAGAATATCTCTGGAGTCTCTCTCTATAATCCGAACGAAGCCTGACATTTGTAAAAACTCCGCTTTCGTCAAAATCGCCAATGAACAAAACATCAGTAACAACTACCATCGTTCTGTTCATTCCGAGGCCTAATGCCTTGGAAATTTTTTCGGCGTCTCCGGCGGCAATCTCTCTGACAGATGTCCCATCAGAGGCAATCATCGCGAAGTTAGAGAACTTAGCCGTTTTTGCCAAGTTTTCCCTCCAATCTCCGAATCCGTCCACTGCGTTAAGGGCATACCCGAAAATTTCTAACTCGTGAGAACACCAGTCCGTAAGCTGAAATAATTTGAGATCCTTCCTCCATACTAAATCTATCCAATAGTATACTTTCCCGACAAGTAAAGAGGAAATATGAATTGTTTGCGTTTCCGGATCCCAAGCAGAGCAGTTGTCATCCACCTTCTCACTGTATCTATAATCCGGACACAGCTCAAAAAATAATCCCTCTTTTCCTTCCGGCGAATCCACAGGCCTAAAATCCGCCCAAAAATATTCTTTGCCCACATGCAAGGAATCAATATGGATAGTGCTATTGTCAGAAAGCCAAGCAGCGCAACGAGTATCTCTTTCTGCTTCTGCTATACCTGCTATACCCACGAAAAAAAATAAAAAAATAATTGTAAAAAGAACAAATTTTTTCATCGTAATTCTCCTTTTCTACTTTTTATTTTTATTTTAATTGCTTAAAAACGATGAACTATAAATATGCCCTAAATAATAGCACTAAATTGGCTAAAAGTCAATAAAATAGGCAAAAAATAAACAAAAATTACATTTAAGTCTTAGTTTCCTTGAATTACCAAATTCATTGAAAGCAGGTTTTCCCCTTTGGAAAAAGGGGATTAAGTGGGGGGATTTTATTATTCAAAATTTAAAAATCCTCCAACCTCCTTTGCTAAAGGAGGACTAATGACCCCTCTTTTTCAAAAAGGGGGACTATGGAAATAATATTATTTCGTAATTCAAAGTAATTTTATTTAATTTTTTCAAACGCCAATTTAATTTGCATTTCTAAAAAATCGCTGAATTTTAGGCCAATAGCTTTTGCTTCTTTAGGGCATAAGCTTGCTTTTGTTTGTCCGGGAATTGTGTTAATTTCTAAAAAATAAATTTTTTTGTCTCTATCTGATAAAATAAAATCCGAGCGGGTTAAACCGTCGCACCATAACGCGCTATGAACTTTTTTCGCAAGCTCCTGAACTTTTTTTGTTATTTTAGGACTGACTTTGGCCGGGCATATTTCCTGGACAGTGTTTGAAAAATATTTAGTTTGATAATCAAAAAAATCAGTATCTTTTGTAATAATTTCAACTATTGGTAAAGAAGTTAATTCTGTCTGATTTGTGTTTCCCATAACTCCACAAGTCAGCTCCCTGCCCTTAATATATTGTTCAATAATAATCGCATTGTCTTGTTTAAAAGCGCTGTCTGTTGCTTTTGAAAGCTGATTTTTGCTTTTCACGATTGATATTCCAATACTTGAACCTGATTCGCTTGGTTTGACAACGCATGGGTATTTGATATTTTTTTTTATATTTTTATAAAAATCTGCCTTAACATCGTCTTTATAAATCGCCAAATGTTTTGGAATTCTAATTTTATTTTTTGCCACAAATTCCAAAGTTTTAATTTTGCTCATTCCTAACGCGCTGGACAACATTCCTGAACCAGTATAAGGCAAACCAATTAGATCAAGCAAAGCCTGAATTTTTCCATCTTCGCCAAATTTTCCGTGCAAGGCGATAAAAGCAACATCAATTTTCTTTTTTAAAAAATTATTGTCAGATAAAATATCAATTTCATATTCTTTTTCTTTTTGGATATTTTTTCCAAACTCGCCTTTAAACAGCCATTTTTTATTTTTTGTAATTTCAATTAAAAAAACATTATACTTATTTTTTGGCAATGCTTTTGCTATTTGTTGGCTGGTTCTTAGAGAAACATCCCTTTCGTTAGAACGTCCTCCACCAATAACCGCAACTTTTATTTTTTTATTTTGCATAAAACAATTATTTTATATTTTAAAAATTTGATCTTCTAAAAATATTTTTTAATTTCTTCCTTGAATTGATTTCCTCTGTCTTCAAAATTCTGAAAAGACAAATAGCTTGGCGAAGCAGGAGAAAGAAGACAAATTTCTTCTGGACTTGTAACTCTAAAACACTGCTGAACACAATCTTGCATATTCTTTACTGACTTTTTTTCAGGCAAAGAATATTTTTTATTAAATTTTAAATAACTTTTTTTTAAACTTCCCCAAATATTCTTATCTGAATCAGGGAAAAAAATAATATTTTTAATTTTAGCTTCTAATATAGTTCTTGCTAACATACCAAAATTATACCCTCTATCCAACCCGCCTAAAATAATAGTTCCTATATTTTTGTTTTTTAATGTTATTATAGCCTCTCTTGTTGATTCTGGTGTAACAGAAGCAGAATCATCATAAAAATAAATTTTTTTAAATTTTCCAATGTCTTCCAAGCGGTGCGGAAGCCCATGAAAATTTAAAACAGTTTTTTTAATAATTTTTGAATTAACTTTTAAAATTTTTGCGACCATTACTGCGGCCAAAATATTTTCTTTATTATGTCTACCTTTTAATTTCATTGAATCAAGAGAAAATATTTTTTTATTGTTTATTGCCAAATAATTGTCTTTGCTGATGCGATTTGTTTTATTGTTGCAAGGATAAAGAATATTTTTTTTGTATTTTTTTAAAAAATTTTTAATTTTTTTGAATTTAGCGTTATAAACTATTTTTGTTTTTGGCGAAAAAATATTTGTTTTGGCTTCAAAATATTTTTTCAAGCTGCCATGATAATCAAGATGGTCGGGGAAAAAAGAAGTAAAGACGGCAATCTCCGGACTTTTTTCTAAATCTTCAAGCTGATAGCTTGAAAGCTCTATAATAAAATAAGTGTTCTTATCATCATATTTTAAATAATCTAAAACTGGATTGCCGATATTTCCACATAAATAAACTTTAAATTTTGCCTTTTTTAAAATACTATAAATGAGCGAAGCTGTGGTGCTTTTTCCTTTTGTGCCTGTGATGCCAATAATCTTTCCGCGCGTTTTTTCAAAAAATAAATTAACTCCTGAGGTTATAATTGCTCCATTTTTTTTAGCTTTTTTGATTTCTTTTATTTTAAAAACACTAATTCCAGGAGACTTAATAATTACTTCTCCACTTTTTAAACAACTTAAATATTTTTCCCCTAAAAAAAACTCAACATTTTTATCTTTTAAAATTTTTTTGGGAATTGTTTTTTTAAAATCAGACAAATTTTTTTTATCTGCGATAATAATTTCTTTTTTTTTATTTAAACTTCTTAAAAATTTAAAAGTAGAAAGACCTTCTCTGCCAAATCCTAAAATAATAATTTTCTTTTGTAATATTTTTTTCAATTGCATATTAATTTTTAGATTATGAAATAATATTATTTTTATAGTTATAATCCCCTTTTGGCAAAGAGGAGGTTAGGAGGGGTAAAAAATTGAAAATTGGAAATTAAAAATTAAAATGCCCCCTCTAACTCCCCCTACAAGGGGGAGAGCGAGAATAATGGTTTCCTCCCCTATATTAGGGGGGAGACTTGTGAAACAAAAATTTTTGTTCCCTACTGTTTTTTTATAAAATAACTATTTTTAAATTCCTGTTTTTTTATAACAAGAGACAACGCTTTTTTCACTTCTTCCGGGGTTCCAACGCATTCAAAGGGCTTGTGATTTTTTTTGCCTAAAAGCTCTAAAAAAGTATTTTCTAATTTTGGATCATTGAATAAATCTTTTTTGAAAATTTTTAACAGCTTTTTTTTAGAAAGAAAAGCGCTGAGAATTAAAAACACAAAAGCGCACTTTGGGCAGGATCCGCACCATAAATTTGATTTTGGCCTTTTTCTTTTATTCTGCCTGAAATTAGTATTGCAACTGGAAAAATACTTAAAATATTTCGGATATTGCGTAAATTGTTCAGCGATTTCTATTTCGCTCATTTTTCTTAACAAACTGAAATATTTTATGTCCTTTGTTATAAACTTGCTTAAATATTCTGAAAAATCTTTTTCAAATTCTTGGCTTTTGGAATACTGATGGTTAACCATCAGCCCTTTATACAAAATGTTTCCATAATTAGCGCTTTTTTCATTTGACATAGCAATATTTTTAAATCCAAAAAGCCCTGCTGTGAAAACTTCTACGAAAGCGTAATAAGCTGAAACAGGAATATGGCCGTTATAAGCTTTTGGCAATTTTTTTAATTTTGGAGAAATTATTCTTTTTACAATAATTGTTTTCTTTTTCGCGATTTTTGCCGTATTTTTCTGAGGAATTGAATCTCCGACATAAAACAAAGTAAAATCTTTTTTTTGTTTCTTCAAAATTTCTGAAGAAACAATTGAATCTTTGCCTCCGCCCCAGGGCAAAAGATTTGATTTTAAATTTTTTAATTTTATTGGCTTAATTTTAAAATCTTTATAAGGAAATTCAGGAGCTGTTTTTTTTGGATCTAATTTATTTTCAAAATAAAATTGGCCCATGCCTTTATAATATAGTTTATTCCAAAATTTCGCCTGTTCTTTATTGATTTTCCCTGATTTTATTATAATTTTTTGCGGACAATAGGTTTTCCAATAACTTAATCCCCCTGCTAAATGAAGATTGAATAAAACTTTATTGATAAAATCTTTTTTTTTCTTTAACTTATTTTTATCTAATTTTTTAATCGGAAAAAACAAAATCTCGCTAAATTTAATTTTTTCATCAATCGAATAATTTAAAATTGTTTTGCCTGAATTAAAATCAAAATTATAATTTTCAAATATAAATTTTTTGCATTTCATATAAATATTTTAATGATCTGTCAAAATTTTCAAATTATTTCCCCCTTTAGCAAAGGGAAATTAAGAGGGGATTTTATAATTAAAAATTTAAAAATCCTCCAGCCTCCTTTGCCAAAGGAGGATTAAAAATATAAAGATTGCAGTAAAAATTAATTACGCGACAAGTCTATAAATGCGTTTTGTGTTTTTTTGTCTTGACAAATCTTTTTTATATGTTATTATATAATATTACATAGAAAAATATCCTGTTTATAGATCTGCAGACACGACAAGCATGGAAATTTTTTAAAAGGATTTTTCGGCTTTGGCTAAAAAACTCCTTTTAAAAATTTCTTGTCTGCAGTTTTATCAGCAGGATTTTTTTATTCTTTGTTTTTATTAGAAGTATTATTTTCAGGCAATATAGATTCAAAATTTTTATTATCAGTATTGCCTGTAACCTCCTCTTTTTCTTTCCCGACTAAACAAACTGCTCTCCAAGGACGATAATGGCTTGACCAAGTTTCTTTGTTGACCTTCCCATCTGCCGTGGTAATTTTACGCGTAAATTCCGCATCAGCGCCATTATGCGAACTTTCCGTACATCTCTTTACACCAGGATCTAAATCTTCGGTTGCAATAATTTTAGTAGGACCGGGGGCAACTATATTAAAAATTTTTGGTTTTGAGATTTCTACTTTTCTTCCGTCAGAAGTTCCCCAAAATTCAAAAATTAAATCATTTTTATTTATTTTCGTTTGGATTAGAATATATTTTCCAGTATTATTTACAAATTTTACATCTGGTTTAGGAATATAAACTGTCGCATCCGTCCCAGCCGGTTCATAATAAAAAACACGATAAGCGTGTGGTCTGCGTTCCGTAATAGGCAAACCGGTATTAAGAGCCGCTCTAAAAATAGTGGTAGCTATCTGGCAAAGTCCTCCTCCGTATTCAGGCACTGTTTTAGTTCCCTTAATAACTAATTCAGGCAAATATCCAGTTGCCGCGTTAACTTCTCCTAAATTATTAACTAAAGAAAATTCTTCATCAGGCTTTATTAATAATCCATTAAGAGATTTTGCGCCAATAGCAATATTATGCCGTCTATTATTAGGACTTTTGCTAAAATTTGATTTTCCTATTCCAATCAATTCTTTAATACCAAGATCATTAATATCATCTATTGAATTTTTTGCTTTTTCCTTTTCTACTATTAAAAAAGCAGTTGAAGTTGCTTGGATTAAAAATTTATTTTCTATTTCTAATAACGTTTTTTTAATGTTTAATTTGAGACCATCCTTGCTTGACTGAAATTCAGAGACTTTTCCATTTTCAATTTTAAATTTAGCGTCTTTAGCTGGTATCTTGATATCTTTCCCAATGTTTGTTAAATAATCAGTAAGTTTATTTTTATTAAATTCTACATTTAAATTATTGTTTTCAGTCTTTAAATCAACCCATTTAGCTAATTCTTCCTTGCTTATTATAATATCTTTAAAATTTTTAGCGCAAAGATCTTTTGTCTTATCTTTAATAAAACATTTATAAGATAATTTGGCCGGAGAAATATCTAATACCTTTTTTACCAAAGGCAATATTTTTTGAACATCTTTTACTTTAATTTTTGGATAATCTGTTTTCATATACATTTTAATCGGATCAGAAGAAAAGGAACTTAAATTATTTTCTGTTTGCCGAAGAGCTAAATCATAATCAAAGCTTCTTCCCAATTTTTCTGGAATTACTCCAACTATAAATTTATTCCTTTTAACTTCAATTTTCACTTTAGCTCCTTCTCCTGGATTCTCTAAACTAGAAAAATTGCTAACTAAAGCTTCTTTTAATTCTTTTTTATTCAAAGTATAATCAGCTTTAATTTTTTTATGTTTTAATAAAATAAATGCCTGATCTTTTAAATTCATTAAAATACTCTTTCCTCTGCCTTTTTGATAAGCTTTATCAACTGTTTTTCTATCATTAAAAAAAATTATTTCTTTTGACAGTCCTGGATCTTCTGTTGCTATAAAAGTTGATCCTATTATAACTTCTTTTTTTTTATACTTAAAAAAAATACCTTCATTCATTATTCTTTCGCTTGCTTCACGCATTTTTTTCAATGCTTCATCGCGTGATTGACCTGACAAATCTATATTGTTTACTTTTATCCCAGGATAAATTTTGTCATTATAATGAAATTCAAAAATAAAAATTGAAATACATAAAAAAATAGTAAAAAATAAAAAATTTAAAATAAAAAAAATAAACCATTGGCTTCTAAAAACAATTTTTAAAAAACTTGGTTTATTTTTAGTCATTTTGGTCATCTTTCAATAATTTATTAAGAATCTCTTTGGATATTTCAGAACGATCGGCAAAAGTTATGAATAATTCGCCTTCTTTTTTTTCTTGTAAATCTTTCGACAAAATATCTTTTGGCATTTTTCTTAAAATTCCGTTTTTCGTTTCAATATCAATAGTGCTGTCTTCATTCTCTTTAAAGTATCCTCCCAGGGAATGCGGTATTTCAAATTTTTCTTCTTTTCCTCTTTCTCGCGACGGTTCAATATCTTTAATTTTATTTTCTTTTACAGGCTCAAAATTTTTTTTGATTCCCCCTCCTTCAAAATTAGAAAATATTTTCATAAATAATAATTTTTATATTCAATAAAAAATTATTATAAACATTAAATTAAAATAATGTCAAGAATATCATTTTTTATTAAACAAATTCCAATTAAACTTTCTTTTGTTTTTTTCAGTCTTACTAAAAATAAAAATATAAAGAATCTCTAATCCAGCAAAACTATTAATAATAAGCATTGCGATAAACCATGCTAAATGCTTATTTTGCGCAGCCTTCCATAAGGCCACACCTTTCCATGGCAATACCCAAATTAATGTTAAAATAATAAGCCAAATATTTTTTTGTAAATAAGATTCTAACATATTTTTCTATTTTTTTACCCCACCTAACCTCTCCTAAATAGGG
>JAACEG010000094.1 GCA_011682665.1 Lysobacteraceae bacterium | reverse complement strand
ATTTTATTTTGCAATTTCTTATACTTTTTCATAATTTATAAATTAATAATTAAAAGATAAAATAAAATTTGCATGCCTCATTTTATCAAAATTTAATCTTTTTTATTAAATTGACTTTTATAAGTTCTCATCAAGCAGGAAAAAAAACAGCAAGGGCAAAAAAATTCTTTTAAATAGCCTCGTTGTTGGATATATCCTTCTCTATTTTTACAGATAGGACATAACATATTTGTATTTTTAATTGTTTTATTTTTTTTCATTTTAATTAATTAAATAATAAAAAAAAATACTTAATTAAATTGCGTCCGTTTTCGCAAATAATCAAGTATTTTTAAAGTGTGTTTTTAAAACAGAGTTTAAAAAGAGTTAATTTTTTAATAATTTTGTTATGCCAGTAATATGGCGTTGTATTAAATTTTTAAATTCTTTATTTTTTTTATAAATATCAAGTCTTGACTGTATTTTATCAATATTTATTTTTATATCTTCAATAAGTCGTTCTTTGTTTTCTGCTAATTCTTTATTTTCTTCATCAATTTCTGTTATTTTTTCTTCAATTTTGGATTTTAATTCTTCTTCAAAATCTAATTTTGCATTAAAATTATAAATATAATTTTTAATATATTTTACTTCTTCTATCATTGCATCAACTTTGTTTAAATAATAATTGACATCATCATTATTTTTAATTTCTTTATCAAAAATATTATCTATAAAATCCCATTCAATAATTAAAGTTAGAGTATCTTCAACATAATCTAAATTATCTTGAAAACAAGCCCATCCGCCAGATCGTCCTAAACTATAAATCATTTTTCTATCATCGTATTCTTGTTTGTATGTAATAGCTCGTAAAGTTCCATTACAGCCCTCCATCATACAAGGATGCCCATCTTCATACCAAGTCTTTTTATGACATTTGTCGCATTGTGTCTTATAGTCTTCTGTTTTAACCTCTCCTTGTAATTTAATATATTCAAAATTTTTGTGTTTATCTTTTGCTCCTTTCGTGATATTTTCAATATCTGAAACTTCATAATTTAATTGCTCCCAGCATGTATCAAGCCAACTATAATAAAGTCCGTACTCTCCGCTAATATAATTTTCTGTAAATTCTTCTAATAACTCCTTCCTGTATTTTTTGGGATATTCTTTAATTAATTTATTAATATCAGTATAATCATGGTATCGTTTAACATCTACACAGTGCCAATTTTCTCTGTCATAATTTCGCATTTTACTTGTCATTTCTTGATATTGTTTTAATAATAAAGTTGCTTTTTTAATAAGTATTTTTTTATTCATTTGTAAAGGTACTGACTAAACGGAAAAATCAGCGTTATTTTTTATCACAATTCACAGCAATGATCCAAAATAAAAAATATATTATAATTGTTGTGTAAAAATCCATAAATTTTATTAAATAATTTTATAAATTATGATAATCTAAAAAATCTAATAATTCTACTTGATATTTTCTATTTTTTATCGTATTATCTAATATCCCCCTTGATATAATTTGCCTTATCTGTTTTGCATATTCTATATTATCTATAGCTCTTTCTCTCCAATCTAAATCATTTATAAATAAATTATGGTTTATCTTTTTTTCTAATTGTTCTATTGTTTTTTTATTCATAAAATTTATTTTTTAATTATTACTTAATATATTTTAAGCTTCCCTTTTTCCCGCATAATTTGCAAGCGATATCATCAATAGAATAATTTTTTTCTATAACTCGTTGTTTGTGTCCACAATGGGTACATATAACTTTTACTTTTCTTTCAATAATTGTTTTTTTTCTTTTTAATCTTTCTAATTTAGGATAAATTTTCATAATAGTTTTTATTAAATTACTTAATAACTTGCGCCCAGCTTTTTGGCGGGGGATATTGCCTCCCCTAACAGCCTTTGGTACAACCGCAAGCCGTATAAACAATAACCAAATCGCCAGGTGTAAATTATTAAATAGTTAAAAATTAGTTAAAAATTAGGGGGAAGACGCAAATTTGCGCCCTCCGCTCAATCTTTAATCCGCCAATTGTTTAATAACAGCATCAAGCCGTGTTTGTTTAGTGTCTTCGCTCAATTCTTCCCAGTCATCCGGCATTATTAGCCCTTTTTTTTCTAACCCGGCTTTTAATATCCTTGCTTTCCAATCGTTTTGCGCTTTTTGATTGTTAGCGTGAAAAATCTCTCCCATTTTTGTAATCGTTCCAATTGTTTTAAATTGTTGTTTAATTTCTCCGTTAGCTATTTTTTTGGCTATTTTAGGGAATATTACTTTTTGTCGGGGAGTTAAAAGAAAAGTTTTATTTATTAGTTTTTCAATTACACTTTGAAAATCATACTCTTCCCAAGTGCGATTGATATAGTGGATCTTTGCCTTGTCTCTCTCTTCTTTATCAATCAATAAATAAGCGAAGTGATTGAACCCAGAACGGGAACTTTTACTTTCGCAAGCTATGGCGATGTTTTTGTTCATTTTAAAGTTTATCATAAATTTTTTATTAGTTAATTAAATATTATTTTTTTAATATACTTTCTAACTGTTTAACATAATACTCCGGACTTTTAAATAGATGTTTAAAAGAAAATAAAATAGCCGGGGCAAATCCAATCTTTTTATAAATCTTTCTTCTTCTTTGTTGGATTGTTTGGGTGTTTTTAATTGCTTTTTTTACTATATCCCAATTTAACAATAACCAGGAATAGCCTTCTTTTGAGTCATCATCAAGTTTCAATTTTTGGATTCTTT
>JAACEG010000093.1 GCA_011682665.1 Lysobacteraceae bacterium | reverse complement strand
CCAAATACCACCACTGGACCCTTCAGATAATAAATAGACAAATCCTTTTTTGATATAACCCAGGATTTTTTTAATTGTTCAAAAATATTCATTTTTCTTTGTTCTTAACTAACTTCAAAAATATATCTTCAAGGTTTGGCGTTAGGGTGTTTAGAGATATTATCTTGTTGTCGGACAATTGAGAATATTTAACAAGCATCGGGATAACATCTTCGGGGTACTCTGTATACAACTTGAATTTATCACCTCTTTTTTCAACCTTGCTAACATTGTTAAACGTCAGTTCGTCTCTCTCTGCTTTTTTGTCAAAGGCGACTTCAATAGAAATGGCGCTTTTGATTAAATGTTTCAGTTTTTCAGGGTGTTCTATAGCTACAATTTTACCGTGATTCATAATAGCAATCCTATCACACAGCTGTCCGGCTTCTTCTATGTTATGGGTAGTTAAAACGATTGTAACGCCTTCATTGTTAAATTTTCTAATAAGGCCTTTAATCAATCTGACACTTTCTACGTCTAAACCAGAGGTGGGTTCATCTAAAAATAATAATTTTGGTTCATTCATTAAACCCATACAGATTATTAATCTTTGTTTTAACCCCTTAGAAAGAGTTTTTGATTTTTGGTTTCTTTTCTCATACAACCCGAATAATTTTAACAACTGTTCTGCCCTTTCTATTCTTTTATTTCTATCTAATCCATAGAGTTCTCCCATCAATAACAAATTTTTCAAAGGACTAAAATCTACATAAACATTAGCCATCTCAGGGACTATGCCCATTAATTGTTTAGCTTTTATGGGATTTTTTTGGATGTTATAGCCGCCAATAATCGCAGTCCCGCTTGTAGGCTTAATAATGCCTGTAAGCATTCTGATGGTGGTTGTTTTTCCGGCGCCATTATGGCCAAGAAGCCCAAATATTTCTCCCTTTTTTACTTCAAAACTTATCTTGTCTACAGCCCTAAAAGCATTAAATTTTTTCACCAAGGAATTTATTTTAATCATTTTTTTTTAGTTTCTCGTATCCCATATATTAAACCAAGACCATTTGTGACATTTTGGGCACCGCAGATATCTTTTCTTTCCCCACCTTATGCTCGTGAAAGACACAAAAGGAATCCACTTGTACTCAAATTCATAGCCACATTTGGGGCACTTTAATTTGCTTGTCATGGTTTTGATTTATTTTTGTAAACCTATTTATATTTCTACTCAGCAATGAAAGAAAATTATTTTTCTTGTTTGAGTTTTTTACAATTTTGTTGTCGTAACTAACCATAACAATAGTAAGATTTTTTATTCATCTCTTTCAGGAGTTTAGTTATTCTTTTTCCCGTTTTAGAATCAAGATTACCGGTAGGTTCATCGGCGAGAATAACTGCGCTTCACTCAAACCCAGCACTTTTAAGAATGGGTTGGAAATACACCGTTAGGCGTTATGAAATCTCAAGACTCATTTAAGGGAAAAGTCACTGAACTAACAAATAAGCGCTGGCCTTCTTTGTTCGCTCGCTTTAATGGCGAGTCGAAAAATTTTGAGAGGAAACAAAAATTTAAAGGATATTAAACTCCATTATAAAAATAAGTTTTAATCTTTGGCGATAAATGATAACCAGATTTGTCTCCAAAGCGGTTTAGCTACTTTTATAATTGTGTCTTTCATATTGATTTTAGAGCACTTACTTATTAATTGCAATGCTCGCAATCAGCTTCTATTTTTTTTTGCTTCTTTTTCAGAAAGCATCTGTATAGCCGAATAATTAATTTTAAAATTATTTCTCAAAAGATTTTTAATTTTTACCATTAATTCAAAAACAACTATAAATAAATTTAAAATAATGGAAATGATTAGATTTTTGCCAGCTTCGCTGGTATGGTGTTTGTGAGCCATATTTTTATAATTCTTTTTCTATTTTTTTAACTATCAAATCAATCTCATTTTCAGAATATTTAAGGGTAGTGAAGGGTCCTCTCTTTTTTATGCTTAAATCGTAAAGAAGATTGATATAGACATCATATTTTATACCTAAGTTTTCTAAAATTTTTTTAGCGTATTCATTTTGACAGCCGTCTACGACAATAATTTTTTTGAGTTTTTTCATAAGAAGGGTTTGCCTTGGCACCTTATTGACTAAAGAAGGCAATGATAAAATCCCGACATTTTTATGCTTTTTTATTATTCGCAAGGGCGCTATTGCCGTAAGGGCGCCGGTATTTGAGGCATTGCTTCCGCATACCATTAATCCTACATTTATTTGCCTTTCCATATTATTCCCATAAATGTCCGACGACTTTGCCGTCATAAATCAATAGTTACCTGATAATCATCATAAAGCATTACTTGAATTGGCCCATCAATTTGAGGATGGATAGCCAAAGGGCAACGCATAAAAGCGTTGGGAATTTCTTTTACAATTTCTCGGGCAATAAATCCTGTTTTCTGCCCTAAGTTAGAACTACCAAAACAACCATTAACGCCAATAGTTTTCCCAAATTTTTTATGCTGATTGATAATGGTATTTTTGGCAGATTCTGGTTGAATTTCGTTTAATGTTTTTTTAGTTATTTTTTGCATATAAATAATTTATCTTTCACCCCGTTAATTTTATAAATTTCTGAAAAGATCAATTTAATCAATCTTTATTGATATAATATCTCCTTTTTATTTTTTTGTCAAATAAATAAAATCTTGTTACAACAAAACTATTTCCTCTCAAAATTTTTTAACTCGCCTGCATTTTTCGACAATTCAAAGAATTCTAACCAACCCATTT
>JAACEG010000092.1 GCA_011682665.1 Lysobacteraceae bacterium | reverse complement strand
GATAAAATCAATAAAAGAGAGTAGGGCGATCTGATTAACAATTTTTTTGATAGTCTTTTGCTTAGAAGAAAAAAATAAAATATTCCAAAAACTCCGCCGATTATGGCGTTTTTTAAAAATAAAATATTTATCAATAAAAGACAAATTGTAAGAGTCAATAGCATAAATTTTATTTGCCAAAATTATTTTGTTTGATAAGATTACTTGTAGGTAAGCACCAAATCCCTGCCTCGTCGGCAGACAGGCAAAATTACAAATAACAAATAAATTACAATGACCAAAATTATAAATTTAAAATAATAATTTGAAAATTGAAAATTGAATCATTGATTGAAAATTGAAAATTAGAAATTGAAAATTAAATTCTATTTTGAACATTTGAGATTTTGAATTTATTTAGGATTTGTGATTTTGAATTTGTAATTTAATCATAAAATTATTGAATTTATTTTGTTAAATAGCAAAACATTTTTTTGCGATAATAAAAAATATTATGAACAAGTTTATTAAAAATAATTGGCGAATACTTTCTCTTCTTATTTTGGCAGGATTTTTTTTATTTGTCTATTCTTTTTTATCATATTCAATATTTAAAAACAATTTAAGATTTAATTCCCCTGATGAAACAGCAAATTATTTTTTTGCGGATAGATTTGCAAAAACAGGAGAAATAGCTTATTATGAGCCACAAAATTTATTAGTTGATGATATTATTCATCCACGTTCCTTAAATTCAATAGATGGCAAGGTTTTCCCGGTTAGTTTTTTGGGAATTATTTTACTCTATGGAGGTATAGCTAAAATTTTTGGTTCCTGGATTATTTTATTTTTAACCCCGTTTTTAGCGATTATTGGAATCTTATTTTTTTATTTTTTAATTAAAAAAATATTTAGTAGCAACATTGCCTATTTATCAAGTGTGTTTTTGTTTTTTTGTCCAGCTTATTGGTATTATAGCGAAAAAGCTATGTATCATAATATTGGATTTATTGTTTTTTTAATTATAAGTTTATTTTTTTTAATTAACAAAAAATTTCAATTAAATATATTATTATCAGGTTTTTTCTGCGGAATGGCTTTGGCGTTTAGGCCTTCTGAAATTTTTTGGGTGGCGGGTATTTTTATTTTATTGTTTTTTTACGATAGCATAGAAAAATTCGCAATCCAGAAAAAATTGTTGTCATTGCGAAAATTATTGTCATTGCGAGCGAAGCGAAGCAATCCCCTGAATAAAATCTTTAATTTTTCGGGATTACTTCGTCGCTCTTTTCAGTCGCTTCTCGCAATGACAAGAGAAAAAAAATATAAAAAACAAATTAAAATCAGCAAAATAATTTTATTTATTTTAAGTGTTTTAATAGCATTATCTCCTATTTTTTATTATAATCAAAATCTCTATGGCAATCCCTTAAGAAGCGGTTATTTTGTTGAAAAGAATATATCAGATAATATTAAAGCAAATTCTTTCTTACTTCCTTTTGGATTTAATTTTGAATTAATAATAAAAAATTTTTATAATTATTTTTTAGCTCTATTTTGGTTTTTGTCACTTCCAACGATTTTAGGCATAATTCTTTTTTTGAAAAACAAAAAAACAAAAAAACAAAAACTTTATTTTTGGGCTTATATTTTTACATCTCTTTGGTTGTTGATTTATTATGGAAGTTGGAATATTAAAGATAATATCAGCTATAATGATATAACAATTGGAAATTCTTACGTAAGATATTGGATACCGATTTATGTTTTTTCCCTGCCTTTTATGGCTATTTTTTTAGAAAAATTTTATTATTCTAAACGGATAAAACAAAAAGTCGCTTTATTGTTAATATTCGTTTATATTTTATTTTCTACCAGTATTGTTTTTTTTGCCAACGAAGAAAGTATTTTAAAGGTTAGAAAAAATATATCAAATTATCAGAAAATATCAAAAAATGTTTTAAGCATTACTGAAAAAAACGCAATTATTATTACTGAATATGGGGATAAAATATTTTTTCCCCAGAGAAGAATTATCAGCATTAAGAATAAGAATTATAAAATTTTTGCAAAAATTAATCCTCTTCTTGATAAAACCCCAATATATTATTATAATGACTTATTAGAAGCTAAAGATATTAAGTATATTAATACGAAAAAAATAAAAAAATATAAATTAAAATTGATTAAAGCAGATGATGGATTATACAGAGTGGTTCATTATAAATAAACCAAAATTCAAAATTTTTTAATTATGTCTAATTTTAAAATAGCCCGTCAACTAATCAGAATTATTCTAATATTGTTGCCAATCTTGGCTTTTGTTTTTCTTGTGGATAAAAATTTTGCTTTATCTGGAAAGATTGAAGCTGTTTATAATTTTGATAAAAATAATCCAATAATTTCTATTTTAAAACCTTCTGGCAGGGCTTTAAAAATTGAAAAGAACAAAAATAATGATTACTCGCAATCAATAATTATTGATCCTGTTTATTTTGATTTGTATTTGCCAACAAAATTTCAAAAAGTAAAATTAATTTTTATTTATCAAAAGCCAAAAAACCAGATTATAAAAGTTGGACCGCAAATTTTTAATGATGGATGGAATTATTATTTAAAAGAACTAAAAAGTAAAAAAAAGATTGGAAATTGGGAAGTTGCTGAACTTGATTTTAATTTAAATAAAGTTTTTCTAAAAGATAGAAAAATAAAATTTATGATTTCCGCTCCCGGCCTTGACAAAAGCGGGCAAAAAATAAAAATTACAAGGATTAAAGCTATTTTAACAAAATAATTTGTTCTCCCCCTTTTAGGGGAA
>JAACEG010000017.1 GCA_011682665.1 Lysobacteraceae bacterium | reverse complement strand
TTTTAACCAACCAGATTGACAGCCGACGCATCGTGGCGGTCGCGGAATATAATCGGGTGATTGCCCTTGACACGCGACTCAAGCAAGCCACGCTGGAAAGGAAAATCCGCCCTGATGTTTTAAAGGCGGAGATGGAAAGAGCTTTTAGTGAAGTTAAATCCGGAATAGCTGATCCAAAAGAAGTAAAAAAACTCGCCCAAAATAATATGAGGGCGATGAAAAAAATGGAAAAAAGAAGGGCGAAAATTTATGAAAACCGCCCATCCAGAATTTATCTCCAGAAAATTTTTTGGAATAAAGCAAAAATTTTTTGGAATAAAAATTTAATTCCTCTCGCGAAGGAGGCGCGAGAGAAAATATTTAGTTAAGGTTAAAAAATAGCCTTAACTAAAAAAGGACGGAACCGATTCAATCGGACCGTCCTTTTTCTTTGAAAATTTATATTTTAAAATTTACGCGTTTGATTTTAATTCAACAAATTTCAGCTAAAATTATTTATTTTTTTACTACGGAACTTGCAATGACATTTCATAGTTCAAGAAATTATAAATTTTTTAGAGATTAAAATTAATTATTATTTTTATTAATATTAAAAATGTTATTAAGAAAATAACTAATTATTGACAAGACAATACTAAATAACATTGCCCACCAAAATCCTTTTACATAAAATCCTTTTATTATAGTAGAACCTAATAAAATTAATAAACCGTTTATTACAAAAGTAAATAAGCCTAAGGTTAAAATACTTATGGGTAAAGTTATTAAAATTAAAATTGGCTTTAAGATTATGTTAGCTAATCCTAAAAATATTGCCAGCCATAAAGCTGCCCAAGCTCCGCTTATCCAAACTCCTGGAATTAAGTAAGCGCTGATTAGAATTGATAAAACCATTATTAACCATTTTAAAAGAAGATTCATATTTTATTAATTAATTATTTTAAATTACGAAATGGATGAATCCGTCATTGCGAGGAATAAAGTGAAGTGAAACAGAGCGAAGCCTGCCGTCAGGCAGACAATCCTGATATTTTTGCAATAATTATAAGATTGCTTCGTCGTTACACTCACTGCGTTCGCTTCACTTCTCGCAATGACAGAGCGAAAATTAGTATTTTGTAATTTAAGGTTGTTTTATTAATTCTATATTTTCAATAATAACATTTTTAATGGGATGATCTTGCTTGTTAGTTTTTACTGCTTCAATTTTTTTTACGACATTCATACCTTCAATTACATAACCAAAATTAGTATGTTTCCCATCTAACCAGGGTGTTGCCTTTTTTGTAACAATAAAAAATTGCGAGCCGTTTGTATTTGGGCCAGAATTTGCCATAGCCAAACTACCTTTTACTAATTTATGATTATTAAATTCATCAGCAAATTTATATCCTGGCCCGCCTCTTCCGTCGTCAGACCAATTATCATCTTTACTGTTTGGATCTCCGCCTTGAATCATAAAATTTTTTATAACGCGATGAAATTTTGTATTGTTATAAAATCCTATTTTAGCTAAATTCAAAAAATTATTAACTGTTTTTGGTGATTCCTTGGAATAAAATTTAACTTTTATATTGCCAAAATTTGTTTTAATAAGCGCCTCGCTATATTTTGACACTAAATCCTTAAAATCACTTTGAATAGTTTTTTGTTTTTTTTCAGATGTGTTTGTTGTTTTTATATTATTAATATTTGATTTGTTTATTATATTATTAGTAATTGGTTTATTACTTATTTGTTTATTTGAGCATCCTGTAATTAAGAATGTTAAAGATAAAAATAAAAAAATTTTTTTCATATTTCTAAATTTAATAATTAAATTATATTTTGATTATACAAATTAAAAATCAATCAGTCAATTTTATATTTTTTTAAAAATAATATTAAATTATTTAGGGACTGGTAGCGAGAGCGTTTTTGTAACGACCCCAGTTAGCCAGCCAGCAACGGGGTAAAAATTTTTAGATTTCTGCCTCGCCGGCAGGAAAGTTGAGACAAATTTTTTAAATAATTTTTTTAGCCTACCCTAGGGTAAGGTAAAAAAATTTGAAGAAAATTTGACCAAAAGATAAAAATTGCAGTAGAAACGGCTCTCGTCACCAGCCCCTATTTATTGTTTCTAATGGAAAATATAGCCTTATAAAGATTTATTTTCCAAAAACTTGACAAAGGTTTTTTTTGTTTTAAAATATAAATAAATTTAAAAATATTTTCTTGTAAAAAATTTATCAGTATTTATAGGTTTATTTTTTTACGGCATTTTATGATTAATATAGAAAATTTAACAAAAAAATATCAAGATAAAAAAGTTCTAAATAATATTTCTTTTAATGTCAAAAAAGGAGAAATCTTAGGATTTCTTGGTCCAAATGGCGCTGGGAAAACAACCACTCTTAGAATTATTACCGGTTTTATAGCTCCAACAAAAGGAAAGGTAAAAGTAGCCAAAATTGATTTGTCAAAAGATTCATTAAGTGTTAGAAAAAAAATTGGATATTTAGCTGAAAATAATCCTTTATATGATGATATGAAAGTTTATGAATTTTTATATTTTATAGCCAGTCTAAAGGGAGTTAAAAAAGAAAAGATTGTTCGAAAAATTAGAGAGATTAATAAAACTTGCGGATTAGAAAAAGTTATTAGCCGACCTATCAATGAACTTTCTAAGGGATATAAACAAAGGGTTGGTTTGGCGCAGGCAATGATAAATAATCCAGAAATTTTAATTCTTGACGAGCCGACAAGTGGTCTTGATCCAAATCAAATTGTTGAGATTAGGGAATTGATTAAAAAAATAGGGGAAGAAAAAACAGTTATATTTTCTACACACATTTTAAGTGAAGTGCAGGCTGTTTGCGATAGAATAATCATTATCCATAATGGGAAGATTGTCGCTTCAGGAACTTCAGAAGAGCTATTAAAATCCACTGGCTCTAAAAAAACTATTTATGTAAAGATCAAAGGGAATAGGGATGAGGTTTTAGGCCAATTGAAGAGGATAGAGGGCGCTGATGATGTAAACATAAAGGATAAAGAGTCAGATAATGTTTATGGTTATGAAATTAAATCAGAAAAGAATATTGATTTAAGAGAAAAGCTATCAACAAAAGTTATGAAAAATAATTGGAGTATTTTAGAGTTTAGAAAAGAAGAGAAGGGGTTAGAAGATGTGTTTAGGAAATTAACAAAATAGACTTAAATTTAAGTAATTCAGTAATAAATCCAGAAAAGCAAAATATTATAATTTTATAGCCTTTAAAATTTTCAATTTTTAATTTATTATTTTCAATAATAATAGTTTTCCCCCTGATAAGGGGGGAGGCAGAGGGGGTTTTAGTTTAAAAATTAAAAATTCAATCATTAAATAATTCAAAATTCAAAATTTTTTTAAAACCAGCAAAGTTGTTGCCAAATTGGTTAATACTTAAATTTTATGAATAATATTTACACAATTTTTCGTAAAGAAATGGCAAATTATTTTAATAGTCCAATTGCTTATATTTTTGTTGCAGTATTTTTGATTTCGTCAACTTGGCTATTCTTCCAGAATTTCTTTTTAAACGGACAGGCAACTATGAGAGGTTATTTTTACTTTTTGCCATGGATTTTTCTTTTTTTAGCGCCCGCAATTTCCATGCGGAGTTTTGCTGAAGAAAGGAGAAGCGGAACATTAGAATTGTTGCTTACTTTGCCAGTTAAGGACTGGGAAGTTGTTTTGGGAAAATTTTTATCAAATGTCATTTTTATAACAATCACAATTTTGTTATCAATTACTGTCCCTATTAGTATAAATATTTTAGGGCAAATAGATATGGGGACAGTTATTGGCGGATATTTAGGGGCAATCTTATTAGCAAGTAGTTATCTTTCATTAGGACTTTTTGTTTCTTCATTTACTAAAAATCAGATTGTAGCTTTTATTATTTCAATTGCTGGCTTATTTTTTCTGTTTATTTTAGGCGCCAATTTTGTTTTAAATGTAATACCCACTTTTTTAGTTCCTATTTTTAGTTTTTTAGGATTAGGAACTCATTTTGATAATATTACTAAAGGAGTAGTTGACACTCGAGATTTAATTTATTATTTTTCTTTTATATTCTTATTTTTATGGCTTACAGTTAGAAGCATAGAAAGTAGAAATTGGAAATAAATTTATGAATTTGAATTTAAATCGTAAAATTAAAAATCAAGCAAATTTGATAACCGCAGTTTTAATTATAATTGGAATTTTAGCCGTGGTTAATTTTTTAAGTTATCAAATTTTTCATAGATTTGATCTTACTGAAGGTAGGGACTATAGTATTTCGCCAACAACAAAGAATACTTTAAAATCTTTAGACGATATTATTTCTGTCAAGCTTTATTTTTCTAAAGGCTTGCCATCAGAATATATGAATCTAGAGCAGGATATAAAGGATATTTTGGATGAATATAAAAATTACTCAGGAGGAAAAATGAAAATAGAAGAAATAAACCCGGGAGACACTAAAGAAGAACAACAAAAAATTCAGCTTTTAGGAATTCCAAAACTTCGTTTTAATGTTATAGAGAATGATAAATATCAAACTTTAGGCGGTTATTTAGCAATGGTAATTTATTTTGGAGATAAAAAAGAAGTTATCCCTGTGATTAGCGATAGTAAAAATTTAGAATACAAGATTACTATGGCAATCAAAAAATTAACCTTAGATAAAATACCGGTTGTTGCCTTTGCTGTTGGAAATGGGGAGATTAGTTTAAATGATGAATTAAAATCAGTTGGGAAAGAACTTAATAAGGAATACAAGATAAGAACGGTTGATTTGTCTAACGGAAATTTAATAAGCAATGATATTAATACTTTAATTATTCTTGGGCCAAGCACAGAAATGAATGAAAGATCAAAATATTTAATTGACCAATTTTTAATGAAGGGGGGCAGTTTGTTGATTGCGCAAGATAGTGTTATTGTTGATCAAAAAATGACAAGTTCTCAAAACAAAACTGGTTTAAATGATATTTTAAGCTCCTATGGATTAAAAATAAATAATAATTTGGTTTTAGACGGATTATCCAATGAAATGGTAACTTTTTCAACAGGAGGGTTTCCATCTTTTGTAAATTATCCTTTTTGGCCAAAAATTTTGAAGAAAAATTTTGATAAAGATAATCCAGCTACCGCAAATTTAGAAACAGCATTTTTCCCATGGGTAAGCTCTATAGATATTTTGCCTGAAAAAATAGGTGATAATAAAGTTTCAAAATTGGTTAAAACAAGTGATAAAAGTTGGACAATGAATAGTGAAAATATTAATTTAGACCCTTTTCAAAAATTTACTCCTCAAAACATGGCGCAACAAATTTTAGCTGTAAGTATTTTTGGTAAGTTTGAAAGCTCTTATAAAGGGAAAGATCATCCTAAAAAAGAAGGAGAAAAATCTATTGATGAAGAAAAGTTTATCCCTTCCGTTGATAAGGCGCGTTTAACAGTTATCGGAGATTCTGACTTTATAAAAGATAATTTTTTATCAAGAAATGGGAATAATTTAATTCTTTTTCAGAATATTATTGACACTTTAACTCTTGATTCTGATTTAATAAATATTCGTTCCAAGGGAGTAACAAACCGTCCTTTAAAGGAAGTAAGTGAAGCAAAAAAAATGTCAATAAAATATTTTAATATTTTTGGAGTAACGATTTTGGTTATTATTTTTGGAATAATAAAATATAATTTAAGAAAACGAAGAAGATTCATTACAGAAAACGAAGAATAATAATAAAAATAAGTTTCTCCCTTTCAGAGAAGATTAGGTGGGGTAAAATTATAAATAATACCCCCTCCAACTCCCCCTAGGTTAGGGGGAGAATAAAAAAACACCCTCTTTACAAGGGGGAGAACGAAAATAACGGGTCCCTCCCCTATCTAGGGGAGGTTAGGTGGGGTAAAAAATTAGAAATTCAAAATTAAAATACCCCCTCTAACTCCCCCTATAAGGGGGAGAAGGGGAAAACAGATCCCTCTACTTAGGGGGAGAATTAGAATAAACATATGTCCATTAAACGTACTTACATTTTAGCCATTATTTTTATTTTACTTTTAGGAACGGCTTATATTATTAAAACAACTCCTTGGGCAAATCATGGGGAAATGAATAAGAGACTTTTTACATTTGATAAAAATGATGTAAATAAGATAGAAATTACAAACAAAAAAAACAAAACAATCTTAGAAAAACAAGACAATTTATGGTTAGTTAGGTCTGCTAATAATTTTAAAGCTAATCAAACCTTTATTGATTCAATGATAAAAACAGTTTTAAAAATAAAAGATACAATTTTGGTTTCAGATAATGTTAAAAAACAAGCCCTTTATAATGTTGACAAAGAAAACGGCATAACTGTTAAAATTTATAATAATGATAAAATTTTAGCTGATTTTGTGATAGGTAAAGACGGATCTTCATTTAATACTAATTATTTCAGGATTGCTAATAGTGATAAAGTTTATTTATCAAACATTAATATTAAAAGAGATTTTAGTTATCCTGATTATAGAGATATGAATGTTTTAACTTTAAAGAAAAAAAATATTAGTAAATTAGAATTTAATTACAAAAATAATAAAAAAACTTTTGCCATAGAAAAAAATAAAAAAGAATGGAAAATTGTTTCTTCACAAAAATTATGCAAGCAAGAAGCTATAGATGAGATTTTAAATACAATTAGCAACTTGGTTTCTCAAAATATTGTGAGGAAAGATGAAAAAGAGAAAACTGGTTTAAATAATCCAGAATTGAAATTGTCAATTTTTCAAGATAAAGATAAAAAAGTTTTGTTAGTTAATGCTGTTGAGCAAAAGAAGAATAAAGAAAAGAAATATTATTTGCAGATAGAAGGTGATGATAATATTTATTCTGTTGATGGGTATTTAGGAGATAAATTAATGAAGCAAAAAAAAGATTTTTAAAAATAAACAGTTTTAATATATAAAAACAGGATTTTAGAACAAATATCTAAAATCCTGTTTTTTGTATTTTATTTTAGCAATCAAGCGTTATAAATTATATAATAATAATTATATTATCATTTTTGACACAACATTCACCGCTTGGAGTTTGTATAATTTTTTTTCTTTCGCGCGATTGTTGAAGAATAATATTTCCTTTATTAAGTAATAAAAAATATTCCGCATGCCCGGGCAATATTTGTGTTTGTCCATAAAATGAGGGAAGAGTAACACTTTGAATGTCTTTGTAGACAGTTGTTTTTTTAGGGGATGTAATTATACAATTAATCATATTAGTTAGCTTCTTCAATTGAGCCTATCATATAAAGTTTTTCAGTCTCTATATCGTCAAATTCGCCATTTAAAATTTTTTCACATCCTTCAATGGTTTTTTTAAGTGGCACATATCTTCCTTTTCTATTATTAAAGGCTTTAGTAACAAAAAGCGGTTGAGTTAAAAAACGTTGTAGCCGTTCTGCTCGTTTGGCAATAATTCTGTCTGACCTTGATAATTCATCAATTCCCAGAATAGCAATAATATGAAAAAGCTCTTGATATTTTTGGAAGATTGCTTTTACTTGTGAAGCAACTTCAAAATGATGTTCCCCAATAATTTCTTTATCAAAACATAATGAATGTGAGCGGAGCACATCAACCGATGGATAAATTCCTTTTTCAGCTATGGCGCGAGAAAGTACTAAGGAAGCATCAAGATGAGAAAATATAGAGACTACTGCTGGATCTGTAAGATCGTCAGCTGGCACATAAACCGCTTGTAAAGAGGTAATGCTATTATTTATTCCTGCGCATATTCTTTCCTGAAATAAAGCTAAGTCATATTCAAGAGTTGCTTGGTAGCCTAATTCTGATGGAACTTTTCCTAAAATTGCGCCGACTTCCATTCCGGCCATAGTATAACGAAAAATGTTATCAACAAATAAAAATATATCTTTCTTCGCTTCATCACGAAGAAATTCCGCAGCAGTTATCGCTGAGAGACCGACTCTTTCCCTTGCCCCAGGAGATTTATCCATTTCGCCAAAATAAAGAGCAGTTTTTTTTAAGACATCTAAATTTTTAAGAGTATAATATAAATCATTTCCTTCACGAATTCTTTCACCAATTCCGGCAAAAACTGAATATCCTATTTTTTTAAGCGCGATATTATGAATAAGCTCGGTAATAAGAATTGTTTTACCAACCCCGGCGCCACCAAAAAGACCGATTTTATCTCCTAAGCTGAAGGGGGTTAAAAGATCAATAACTTTTATTCCTGTTTCTAAAACTTTTTTATTTTGTTTTAAATCATTTATTTGTGTATCTTTATTTTTATATAGTGAGAATGGTTTTCCATTCTTAAAAGGTTTATTGTCTATTGGTTCGCCGAATAAATTAAACATTCTTCCTAAAATGTTTTTATTAAGAGAAACAGAAATTTTTTTATTATTAGAAATAACTTTTTCACCTCGTTCTATTCCTTCTAAAGGGGAGAGAGCAATAGCTCGCACTGTTTTGAAATTTTTTCTTTCCACCACTTCAAAAAGAGCTTTTTGCTCATTTTTTATTATATTTGGATTATTTTTTTTATTATATCTTAGCGATATTTTATTTAAGGAATTTTTACTTTCAAGTAAACTATGAATAGAAGGGACGTTGTTTTTAAACATAACTTCTGCTACACCTCCTTGGATAGCTGTAATTATTCCTTGACTTGTTTTCATATATTTTTAAGTTATTTTTTTAATCTCTTATATTTTAATTGGATTAAAAATATATTTTTTGATTTTTTTAATTTGTTAATTTTCTTGGATTACGAAATACATAAATTTCGCTATCTTTGCGAGAAAGGAGCGAAGCGATCTCCTGAATACTCCCTGTCATTGCGAGCGAAGCGAAGCAATCCCATGAATATTATCGTCAATTCTCGGGATTGCTTCGTCGTTCCTCCTCGCAATG
>JAACEG010000091.1 GCA_011682665.1 Lysobacteraceae bacterium | reverse complement strand
AGTTGATTTGTCAAATCGCGTTATTTTATTTGCTTTTTTAGCTGGCGCAGCTCAATATTGGCAGAGCAAAATGTTGATAGTGAAGAAACAGCCCATAAAATCAGAGGGGGCGAAAGATGAGAATATGATGGCTATGATGAATAAACAGATGGTTTATCTGATGCCTTTGATGACAGTCTTTATTGGTTTTACTTTGCCCGGCGGGTTAACTCTTTATTGGTTTCTTACAACTTTATTTATGGTGTTTCAGCAAAAAATAATGTTTAAGAATAAAACATAATAAAAATTATAATAATAATAATTCTCCCCCTTTAGGGGGAGTTAGAGAGGGTATTTATAATTTTAATTTTCAGTTCTTACCCCACCTAACCTCCCCTAGATAGAGGAGGAACCAGTTATTTTTACCCCACCTAACCTCCCCTAAATAGGGGAGGAACCCGACTCCATAGTTCTCCCCCTTTTAGGGGAAATCTGTTTTTTCGTTCTCCCCCTTTTAGGGGGAGTTAGAGGGGGTATTTCTTATATTTTTACCATATCTAACCTCCCCTAAATAGGGAAGGAATCCATTATTCTTGTTTTCCCCCAGAGGGGGAGTTAGAAAGAGTTAACTTTCTCCCGTTGTGCAACGAGATAGGCTTAAATAAGGGAGGAATCAGATTTTATGTCAGTAATAAATTGCAAAAAAATAATAGGTTTGCCTGTGGAAACAAAATCAGGCGAGCAGTTAGGGAAGGTTTTTGATCTTGAGTTAGAGGTTGAATCTCAAACTGTTTTAAAATATTATGTAAAAGATAGAAATATTTTGAAAGAAATGTTTAATAGAGAACTAATTATTCATCGCAACCAAGTCCTCTCAATCAGTAAAGAAAAAATGATTGTTAAAGACGGATTTGTTCAAGAGAAAAATAGTGTAGCAAAAATGCCAGCAACGGCATAAAAAAATCCTTGCTGCTTAGCAAGAATTTTTTTATATTAAGATTTATAATAAATTTATTTAAAAACAATATTTTATTAGTGTCATCCCATAAAAACAATATTTTATCAATGTCATTCCCGCGAAGGCGGGAATCTCGTAAGTTAGCTTATTTTTAGGGATTCCCGCCTTCGCGGGAATGACAAAAAGAAGTTGGAATGACAAATATTAGAGTAATAACTGCTATGATAGTAATAACTACTATGATGATCTAAAATTTTCTGTCTTTACCTACTATAATATTTAATTTTTGAGAAACTATTTCTATATCTAAAAATGTTTTAACAATATTGTTATTTTCGCAGTTTATTATTAATGGTTTTTTGTCTCTACTGTTTATTTTTATTTTTTTAACAGGAACTATGCTTATATCTTTAATTTTGTCAGGATTGTTCTTTATAATTTTTTTAAAGATTTTACTAATTAAATTTTGTTTTGCAGGTTTTATTACTAAGTCTAATAATCCGTCATTGGGATTAAAATAATTATCAATATTTTGATTTAATTTGAATGTTTTTTTAATTTCATTTTTATTCGCTAAATTGTAAATGTAAATTTTTCCTTGTTTTTTCGGAAGGCTTATTTCATATTTTTTTTCACATAAAACTTTTGCGTTTTTTGCATTTATAATCAAATTTGAAAGATAATATTTATCGTTCATTTTTATTAAATCCAAATTTTTTATACGCCGTTGGCTTAATATATCACAAGCCAAGCTTCCTTCTGGGATGCCTAAAATTTTTGCAATTTTGTTTTTTTTACCAATAGGAATAATCCCTACAGTGACTTTTTCTCTAGCTGCTATATTTATTATTTTGTCAACAGTTTCATCATTGCCGACAGCGATAATTGTTTTTGCTCCTTTCCTGATATTATCTAATATTAATTTTTCCGAATTTATTAACATTGACTCTCTCTCTATCTTTCCGCTGATTCCTAAGTCAACAGCGCGATTTTCTATACGATGAAGAATTCTTTGATATTTATTATCACTCAAAAAGAAGTCATAAAAATAATAATACATAATAAAAAATTATAAAATTATTATTCTTCGCCATTATTTTTTTCAGTTTCTTGTGACTTTTCCTTTAGGTTGTTTTTTTCTTTTTCTGAGATTTCAGACATTTTAATCATGCCGTTTATTTGAGCGCCGGGCTCGGTTGAAAGAACTTTTGTCTCTAGATCGCCATCTATTCTTGCTGTTTCTGTTATTTCCAAACTTTCATTAGCTTTAAGGTTTCCCTTAATTTTCCCAGAAACCATTATTCTATTAGCTTGAGCATTGGCAATAATTTTTGCATTTTCACCAATAATCAAATCTGTCCCAATATTTAAGGTCCCTTTTAATTCACCATCAATTTGCATACCGCCACTTGTTTGAAAGTCTCCCTTTACTTTTACGGATTGTCCGATGATTGTTTCTATGGTTTTTTCATCTATTTGTTGATTTTTAAACATAGATTTAATATTATTAAAAAGTAAATTAATTATTTTTATTCAGTGCTTTACAGGCTATCCTTTATTTTTTTTAAGGAGATAAATAGTTTACAATAATTTTTTATGCGACTTAATATTTTATAGAAAGTTACTGAATTTATTATATAGTTTTTTTAAAAAAAGTCAAAAGATTTTTTATTAATGATTTATTAGATAGATAAAGATTCTTAAAATTATAAATATAAATTTATTTTTTGTTTTTTTATTTTAATTTTGCTTTAATAATTTTAATGAATTAAACTAAAGTTAGTATTTAATTATTTTGGATTACAAAATATATAATCGCTGTCTTTGCGAGAAAGGAGCGAAGCGATCCCCTGAATACTCCCTGTCATTGCGAGCGAAGCGAAGCAATCCCATGAATAAAATCGTTAATTCTTGGGATTGCTTCGTCGTTCCTCCTCGCAATGACATTTCGTAATTCAAGGTAATTAGTTTCCGTAGTTCAATGGACAGAACAAAGACCTCCTAAGTCTTAGATGCAGGTTCAATTCCTGTCGGAAACACTAATAATAAGCTAAACAAAAGTATCTTGAATTTTTAATTGCAGTTTTAACTCTTGCATTTTATTTGTTTATTAGATCTAATAATAGGTTGGATTTTTTTAGGGAGTTTTAGTTTCTGTTTATGTATAAGTTTTTTCTAAAAAAGTTTTTTATTTTTTTATTTTATGTTATAATAAATATATTATAATAATTTAATAATTTTTATATTTAATTTAATTTTATGTTTTTGTCTCATAAAAAGAAAAATCGATCGGATAGTGATATGGAATTGCTTCTTTATATAAGCATTGGTATGATTGTGTTAATAGCAATAATGGTATCTGTAATATCATGGTAAGTGAAGTTTAAGCGATATTGCATACAATTTAATTTTTATATAAAGCAATCTTTGTATTGTAATTTTTTATTTTATGTATTTATCTTATAATATTTTAAAAAAATTTTGTGATTTTAAAATATCGCCTTATGAATTAGCTGATATTTTAACTTTACATTCTTTTGAGGTGGAGAGTGTGAAGAATATCAAAAAAAATTTTGATAAAGTTATTGTTGGAAAAATATTAAAAATAGATAATCATCCAAATGCTGATAGATTAAGAATTTGTATTGTAGATACTGGGAAATCAAGAAAAAAACAAATAATTTGCGGGGCGTCAAATATTGAGGTAGGACAAAAAGTCCCTGTGGCTTTAGTCGGATCTATCCTTCCTAATGGCTTGGAAATTAAAAATGCAAAAATAAGAGGGATTAATTCTAATGGAATGATTTGCGCGGAAGACGAGTTATCCCTCGGAGATGACCATAGCGGGATTATGGTTTTAGATTCTAAATTAAAACCAGGAGATAATTTAGCTGAGGCTTTGAAATTAAAAGATTATTTAATAGAAGTTGATAATAAATCAATTACTAATAGACCTGATTTATGGGGGCATTTTGGCGTAGCGCGAGAAATTGCCGCCATATTAT
>JAACEG010000090.1 GCA_011682665.1 Lysobacteraceae bacterium | reverse complement strand
CTGTCTCTTCTTTAATCGCCAACTCAGCCCCGCCAATAAAAGGCGGATAAGTTAACGAAAAAATTAATACTTTTTTAGCCATAAATTTTATAATCTTGAAGTTAAAATTTCTAATTCTTGAAATTCTTCACGAGTTTTTTTTGCCACATAATCCCAACTTTTATCCAAATCAATTGTTCTTATTCCTTTTTCATCTTGCGCCCATGCTAATTGCTGATCTGTTAATTTCCCTACTATCTGCAAATGATTGGCGCGTTTAAAAATAATTTTATAAAATGGATTTAGTAATTTTTTGCGTAAAGATTTTTTCTCGCTAATTTTTCCTTCATAAAGGCTCACTAAAAAAGCTGTTTTAGAAAACAAAGAAAAAATAATTCCAGCCAAAGATCCATAGCTTGCCATAATTCCCCAGATAGCTTCGTATTTATTTTTTTTATTTAATTTTAAGGCCTGCCAAGGAGCTAAAAATGGAAGCAAATATTTATCTAACTTGTTTCCAAAACCAACCCGATAAATATTTACTCTTCCAAGCTTTTCTTTTTCAGAAAACTCCTTTCTGAATTTAGTTGTAACTAAATCAAAATCATAGCTAATTAAACGATTAGTAATTTCTTTAATTGCTTTTTCAGCAGGACCTTCAAGCGGTAAATAAGTTGGGGCAAAAATAATAATTTTGGTTTTTTCTTTTAATCTTACTCTAAAATCCTCTATGGTTTTTTCAATACCAAAATTAAAATTTACTTTCGGATTCCAGCCAAGTAATTCTTTTGCTTTACTTATATCTGGGCATCTTTGCTGAGGATCGCCAAATCTTTCTGGAACATTTTCATAATTAATATAAATTATTTTGCTTTTGCTTTTTGTCCTACTTTTTATATCTTCTGCTAAACTTTTAATGGAACGCTCGTCAGGATTTCCCAAATTTATTGGTCCAATCCCTACTTTTTCTTTTGGCGCTTCCATTACTTTTGCAAATGCTTTAATTAAATCGCTAATATACATAAAACTTCTTGATTGTTCCCCTGTCCCATGAACTGTGATATCTTCTCCTAATAATGCTTGCAAAATAAAATTAGATATTACTCTTCCGTCATTAAGCATCATTTTTGGCCCATAAATATTAAATAATCTTACAATACGAATATCAACGCCATACTGCATATGATAATCTTTGCATAAAGATTCAGCGGATCTTTTTCCTTCGTCATAACAACTTCGTTTTCCCAGGCAATCAACATTTCCAAAATAAGATTCTTTTTGCGGGTGTTCTAAAGGATCGCCATAAACTTCTGAAGTTGAAGCCTGCAAAATTTTAGCATTGTATTTTCGCGCCATCTCTAACATATTGCGAATTCCGTCCACACTTGTTCTGAGAGTTAAAATCGGATCAAACTGATATTGTTGCGGGCTGGCAGGGCAAGCTAAATTATAAATTTCGTCTATTTTATCAAACTTTTTTTTAATAGGATAGATTATATTATGTTTAATCAAAGTAAAATTTTTATTTTTTAAAAGATACTCAATATTTTTTTTCTTGCCTGAAAAAAAAGAATCAACACAAATAACTTTATTTCCCTTATTAACAAAATAATTGCATAAATGCGAACCAATAAACCCAGCACCACCTGTGATTAAAATTGTTTTTTTTATATTCATAAACTTCTTTTAAATAATTGATTTAAATAATATTCTGATTTTGGGGATGCTAGGCAGGCTCCCCTAATATAGGGGAGGAAACCGTTATCCTTCCCCCACCTAACCTCCCCTGAATAGGGGAGGAAACCGTTATTCTTATCCCACCTGACCTCCCCTAGATAGGGGAGGAACTTAACTCCATAATTCTCCCCCTTGTAGGAAAAATCTGTTTTTTCGTTCTCCCCCTTGTAGGGGAAGTTAGAGGGGGTATTTTAATTTTGAATTTATAATTTTTACCCCACCTGACCTCCTCTAAAAGGGGAGGAATCCATAATTTTTTACCCCACATTAAATCTAAATCACTAATAACCTTAAATTACGAAATGTCATTGCGAAGAGTCCCGCCTCCGCAATGACCTTTAAAAAATTTAATTTAACAGGGTGAATGAATAGGGGCTGGTGACAAGAGCAGTTTCTACTGCAATTTTCATCTTTTGGCCAAATTTTCTTCAAATTTTTTTACTTTACCTTAGAGTAGTCTAAAAAAATTATTTAAAAAATTTGTCTCAAAATCTAAAAATTTCGTTACGAAAACGCTCTCGTCACCAGCCCCTGAATAAATTTTTTATTTGAATCAAAAATTTAGTTAAAAAATAATTTTTTCAAAATAAGGACAAAAAATAATTATTCCTATAATAACACTTACAAATGCGGCTAATAAGACAACTGCTGAAGAAATATTTTTTATTTCTTTTGAATATTCGTGAATTCTTGGCTTCAAAATATCAATTAATTTTTCAAAAATAGTATTAACAAGCTCTAAGATCAAAACTAATCCTATCAGTAAAATAATAATAATAAAATCTATTCTTTTAATATGTAAAATAAGCGCCAGAGATAGAACTAAAATAGCAGTTATTGAATGAAAACGAAAATTCTGCTCGCTTTTCCATACACTTTTTAAGCCGCGAAAAGCGTAAATAAAACTTTTAACAGCTCTTTTAAAATTAAAAAACATAATTAATTATATAAAACTCAAAATATAAAGATCAAAATGCAAAATAACAATTCAAAACCTAAAAATTTTTTATTTTAATTATCTTGGATTACGAAATACATAAATTTCGCTATCTTTGCGAGAAAGGAGCGAAGCGACTGACGAAGCAATCCCAACGAAAGTTCTGTCATTGCGAGGAGGAACGACGAAGCAATCCCGG
>JAACEG010000089.1 GCA_011682665.1 Lysobacteraceae bacterium | reverse complement strand
ATTTGGGGCATAATTTATTTATTTTTTAATAGCAAAATATCTTTCTGTATCTTTTTTAATTTCCGCCAATTAATTTCTTCCATATCGCCTTTTTTATCTACGAAGAAAATATACAAACATAATCTTCTTAATACATTAAACGGGACTTTTTTTATAACCATATCGCGAAAATATGTAGAAAAAGCTATGCCGTATTTATAACCATGATAACAATCTCTATATTTCTCACTTCTATTAGAATGCATCCTTGTAATAATTTGTCCTATTGCAGAGTTAAAACTACTACTCCGACTACCCGCTGGACTTTTTACTTTTGCCTTAGGATCGCCTTTTACTTCAATTAACCAATATCTCCCAACTTTATTATTTTTCACTTTTATGTCTACGCCATGCTCATGTAATTTTGCAGAATTCAAGCATTTGCTCCATCCTTTTTTATCAAGATATCTAACTACTGCATCTTGCACAAAATTTTCTGTTAAAATTGTTCGTTGTTTTATCATAAGCTTATAAATTTAAATTCTTACTTGGAATGATTACAGCAGCATTTTTCTTAACTACAGATTGCACTAATAAAATTCTCCTTTTAAATTTTTGCTGATCATTTACAAAATCGTTATTCCATTCTTTAATCATTAAAATAGTCGCCTCTTTTATCAATTCATATAAATCTTCTGGTGAAATAAAAATTGAATTATTTTGTTTTTGTTCTTTAAATATTTTTTCTAATTTTCTTGCCTTGTTATTTAACACTGATGGAGTAATTGAAATATCACTACCCACTGAAAAAAAATGTGCTAAATAATTTCTAAGATATCTAATTTGTTGTGCTGATATTTTTGAAAATCTTTTTTCGTTTTGCTTATAATATTTATTTTTATCTACTAAAAAATAGCTATTAAGAAATTCTTTTACAATTTTATCAGTCATTGCAAAATTTATAATTTCTTTATCATTATCTGTCTCTTTTTGATAAGATATATTTAAACAAAATAAAACTTCTAAATTCGCAAACAACACAATCATTTGCGAACAAACTGGTAAATGTAATTTTAATTTATCTGCAATAGTAGCTGGATTTTCGGAAAAAGTAAAATCAGAATCTATATTGTTATCTTTTAATTCTTTAGACAAAAAGATGGTAAGATTTAATAACTCTAAATATTGCTTTTTAATAGAATCTAATTTTTTTTCAAATCCCAATAAACTTTCTATTTCTTTTTCAATCTCTATAAGAAATTCAAAAACAATAACTATATCTGGAGAAACTATTATTTTTTTGCCATCAAATACAATATGTGTGCTTTTATTATCCATAAGAACTTATTAATTTATCTTCAAAAAAACCTCAACCCATTCTCCTTTCCCCATCTCTCAAAAGCAAAAGCGAGATTGTTCTTATTTTTTATTTTCCAAAATCTTCTTAATCTCTTTGTCAAAATCTGACATATATAATTGATCTTGAATTGGTCTGTATTTTTCAAACTCGCTTTCGGCAAAAGATTTAGCGATTTCCGTTGTTATTTTTCCAGCATTTTCCAAAACATCCTCCTCATTAAATCTTAAAAAAACATTTAATTTTTCCGACCAATCTTTCATTGTCATTGGAATTCCTTTTTCAGCTTGATGTTCTGCATAATCCAAATACATCGTTACAATTCTATCAAGCGATCTTATCTCTTTTTCATTAAGATAATTTTTCGCAATTAAAACATCAGATTTTAAAATTTTTCCACTCGGAGCTTTTTTCCAAGTCATTAACCCCATATAATCTTTCTTGTGATTGGCTCTTTTAACAATAAGCTCCGCTGCAGTATTGCCATGTGTGGCAAAATGCAATTTATTTTGAACTGTGGCAAAAAATGTTTTTGTACTTTGCGAATCAATATCATAATCCATCGCTGTCGCGTAAATATCCGTTATCTGTTGGTAAAAATTTCTCTCGCTTTCGCGAATATCGCGAATTTCAAGAATTAAATCCTTAAAATATTGCGGACTTAAATATGCGCCATTTTTCAATCGTTCATTATCCAAAACATATCCTTTAGTCGCATAATTTTTTAAAACTTTTGTTGCCCATTTTCTAAAATCTGTTGCTCTCTCAGAATTTATCCTGTAGCCAAGTGAAATAATCACTTCTAAATTATAATGCTCAATTTCCCTTGAAATATCTCTGTTTCCTTCTTTTTGAACTATTAGGAATTTCCTAATAGTTGCTTTTTTATCTAATTCTTTTAACAAATAAATATTTTTCAGATGCTCATTAATGGTAGGAATTTTTACATCAAAAAGTTTAGCAATTAACTTTTGAGTTAGCCAAACATTTTCATCTTGTACTCGCACTTCAATTCCATCTTCTCCTGCTTGAGAAGTAAAAATCAAAAATTCCGCCGCGCTATTTCTAATAATTAGTTTTTTTGTCATATTTTTTCTAAAATCTGATTAACTAATTTAATAAATTCTAACCAAACATTTTATCAAAATCATTAGTCCAATATTTTTGATAGATTTCTTCTGCTTCAGGTTCTTCATCGTGATAATAGAAAAGTTCAAAAGAAGCAATTTTCTTTTCTTTAATTTTAGTATAATCAGATATAAAGTCTATCTCACTTCCAATTTTAATAATATGTTGAAAATATTTTGTATCTTTCCTGTGTAAAATTGGCGCATAATATGGAGAAGGATCTTGTTTTTTTATTTCTCAATCTCCTCCTCAACTCTTCTTTTCGCCTCTTCCAAAAGCTCTTTGCTTTCTTTTCTTAATCTATGGCTTTCTTGTATTTTTTTTGCAATTTGTTTTTGGATTTTGGGTTTGATAAGGGGAATTTTAAATTTTTCAAAATCGGATGGCTTTAGATGGGCGATTATGGCTCCGCCTGACAGTTTTTCAACTTGCATTTTGGAAATAATGGAATTGA
>JAACEG010000088.1 GCA_011682665.1 Lysobacteraceae bacterium | reverse complement strand
CATAAATTTCAATAGTAATATATTTATGTCAGAAAATAATAAAAAAAGTAGCAAAGCAAAAAAAATTAAACGAAACTGGCATCTTTTTGACGCGCGGGAGGAGAGTTTTGGAAGAATGGCTTCAAAAATTGCGGTTCTTTTGAGAGGTAAGAACAAGGTAAGTTTTACTCCGTATATTGATGGTGGGGATTTCGTTGTTGTTGTTAATTCAGACGCTTTAAAATACACCGGAAATAAAAAAGATGGTAAAATTTATTACAGATACAGCGGATATATGGGCGGAATGAAAGAAATTAATTTGGGAGATCAAATTAAAAAGAATTCCGGAAAAGTTATAGAAGACGCGGTTTTTGGAATGTTACCGAAAAACAAGTTGAGAAATGAAATGATGAAAAGGTTGAAAGTATATAAAGATGATCAGCATCCGTACGGAGATAAATTTGAAAAATAGCCTGTCATTCTGAATACTGAACTGAATTCAGCACAGGCCCGTTTCAGAATCTACTTTCTGTTGCATTTAACCAATTCTACAAATCATAAAATTTAACTGTCATCCCGACCGAGCGACGATAGGAGCGAGTGGAGAGATCTGTGAGCGGATAAAATATGTGTTTCAGTAATCCTTGCATAAAAGCAAGTATAATGCTTTTACAGATCCCTCGGCTTCACTCCGCTATCGCTCCGTTTCGCTCGGGATGACAAAAACGGTGAATTTAGAATAATACCACTATATAAGCCGAAACCTAATATACGAAACGAAAGATTCTGAAACAATACTGAAATAAATTCAATATGACATTGTTCAGAATGACAAATTTTAACTAACATTATGACTGAAAAAAAAGAAGAAAAAAAAGACAATAAAAAATATACTTACGCGACGGGCAGAAGAAAATCTGCTATTGCGAAAGTAAGAATTTATGATGAAAAAGCGGGAAAAAGCGAAATTATAATAAATAATAAGGATTGCAAAAGTTATTTTTCCAATAATAATATTCTTCTTGAAAAAATTTATTCTCCATTGAAACTCTTACATTTTGAAGATAAATTCTATGTCTCCGTTAAAGTTTTTGGCGGCGGACCGAATGGACAAGCGGAGGCCATTAGATTGGGAATTTCCAGAGTGTTACTGAAAATGAATGAGGATTTCAAAAAAGAGCTTAAGGCATATAATTATCTCACAAGAGATCCAAGAAAAGTTGAACGAAAGAAACCAGGACTTAAAAAAGCGAGAAGGGCTCCGCAGTGGAAGAAGAGATAAGAATAGATAATAGAATAAATAAAAAGATGGCATATCAGTTGCCATCTTTTTGTTTATTCTATTTATTCAATTCATTGGACAATTTTATCAGCTGCAATTATTCATCCAATTCAATTTGCATTAACTTATTATTTTCCGCATAATAGATAGAATTATTATCTCTTGAATAGAAAATATCATTGCCCTCCAATTTTAAAACGCTAAAAATATTCACTCTGTCTCTATTATCTATTTCTATAAATTTAAAAACGCCGCCTTCTTTGTAGAATAAATGCTCATTGTCCTTATATAAAAATATATTACTGATTATTCCGCTGTATCTTGTAATCAATTCATTCGTATGCTCTTTTTTGGAGGGTTGAAATGTTTTTTCATAGATATAATAGATCCAAATTTCGTGATCATTGCTATATATGATGCGCTTGTCGTTATTTGAAAAATGGGCGTTTTTTATAAAAGAGTTTATGAATAATATCTTGTTATTTTCATTCACAAAATATAAATTGCCTGATTTTGATAATACAAAATAGGTATTTTTTCCCGACCTGACTATCTTTGATGAAGAATTGGAATCAAAATTATCATTCATTGTGAATATTTTTTTTGGTGTATCCGATTTGAAATAGTTTGTTGAATACAAATTATTATTGCCCATTTTGAAATAATAAACACAATCTCCAATAATTGAAAAACCTGATATGTCGGCTATAATCTTTTCTGATTTAAGTTTATCATAATCAAGTTTATACAGCGAATCGTTTTTTAGGTAGAATAGCGATTTGTCAAAATAGAAATTCCAGCCGTTTTCTATTTTTCTGGTTGGATTTAAAATTGCGTCAAGTTTATATATCCTATTTTTATTCTTAAGGTCAATTAGATATCGCGAATAATTTCCGTCACAGTTTACTCTTAAAATAATTTTCGTGTCATCATTAGACCAGATAATATTGTCAAAATTATAATCACGGCATTTTTCCAATGATAGAATATCAGGATTAATAACTATCTTTTGTTTGTTATCTTTTATGTCAAAAATAGAAATATTTAATTTTTCTTCGTCTATTTTTTGATACGCTATTTTATTTTTATCATTACTTACCCGGATATTATTCAATCCCGTACTTGCTATTATGCCATTTAGTAAAATCTTATTTTTATAATTATTTTTTAAAAGAACAATGTTTTTGAGCTCGGTAATATATCCTCCTTCCACTTCTATATTTTTCTCCCAGGAAAAATAGTTATTTTTTTCAACTTTAACATTGTATGTTTTGGGGCTTAAATTTTCTATTTTAGTATAGTCACTCAATAAATTTACAAGCAGATTATTTTTAAAGAGCTTTCCGTTAATATAAATTTCCGATTTTTTCGGTTCGGTTTTTACAACAATCGCGCCAATTTGCACTGTTTTTTTATCTTCAATACTATATTTATATCCGAAACTATAATACAAAATAATTACCGACAAAATAAAAAATATTGTAACACAAGCGTAAAAGTAAAACTTAAATTTTTTGTCTGTGAATCTTTTTTTAAGTTTAGTTTTTTGTTTTGACATATTTTTGAATTTATATTGGTATGAAAAATTGGAGTCCTGACGAAAGTCAGGAGGAATAAAATAAAATAAAAACAACTGTTTCTGATTTTCGTCAGGACTCCAAT
>JAACEG010000087.1 GCA_011682665.1 Lysobacteraceae bacterium | reverse complement strand
AGAAAAAATAATATGTTCCTTGCTTTTAATCGTCTTATCAATAATTATAAAAGAGAATCCTGAAATTTCTTTGTTGATATTCATAACTTGATTAACGTCTACTTTTTTTTCTTTTAGCTTTCTTCTAATCCACTCACCTTCTTCTCCCTTGTTAAGACAAATTTTAATTGAAGTTTTTAATCCTAACTTTGAAAACCCAACAGCTGTATTACAAGCTCCTCCTCCTAAACTTGATTGTAAATTTTGAACATAAATTTTAGTTCCTAGCTTAAAAGACAAAAACTTTTCCATAATTAAATCCTTTTTGTCTAAGATTACCCCTTTTTTAGTTGCAATAAAAAAATCCCTGGTCGCTCCGCCAATAGTTATAATGTCATATTTAATTTTAGGCATACAATTGTTATTTGCTGATAGCTTGCACAGGACAAGAATCAATAGCTTCTTGGATACAGCTTACTCCCTCTGGAGCATTCTCTTTCACTTTAGCCTTCCCAGCGTCACTAAGTTCAAAGACTTCTGGACAAAGGCTTGCGCAAGTTCCACATCCAATGCAAACATCCTTATTAATTTTAGGCATATTTTTTAGCTTATAGCTTTTAGGTTTATTAGTTTTTAAATTATATCAAACTTTTTATCTCTTGTAAAACTTTAGGCAAAAACGCAACAAGCGGATGAAAAAAATTTAATATAATAGGAGATAATTTTGAATTTAATAAAGAATTTTCGAACCAAGGATTAAGAGGATACTTGCTGATTATATAAACAAAACCGCCCGCGATAAAGATACCTTCAATTAATCCTAAAATAGTGCCTAAGAAACGATTGATTGTTTTTAAAAAGGGAATAACAGAAATTAATTTGAAAATTTTATCTATTACAAAAAATAATAAGCCTACTAATTTAGTTACTGAAATAAAAATTATTAAAAAAGAAATTACCTTTAATATTTTGTCGCTTATTGGAAAAAAAATATTTAACCATTCAGAAAAAACAATATAATATTTTCCGGCTGATATCACTCCTAAAACAATTCCGATTAGAGAGCCAAAGGCTTCAATAAAACCGGAAAAAAATCCCCAGACAATGAATATAGTTAAAATTATTAATAAGATAACATCAAAAATTATCATAAAAATTATTTTGCCGTTATTGTAAGTAAGCGACAGCGACCGAAGCAATCCCAAAAATTAACGATCTATTCTCAGGATTGCCTGCCTGCCGGCAGGCAATCCGCTTCACTTTATTCCTCGCAATGACGATAAAATTTAGGTATTTTGTAATTCATAATAATTAAATTCTTGGAAAAAGCGGTTTACTTTTTTTGATTTTTGATCTCGGATTTAATCCTCCCCATTTTATTGCTTCTGAAAATTTTTTTTCTTTCTCTTTCACAATATTTATCCCTAAGCTTTCCCAAATCTTTTCAGCCGTATCAGGCATAAATGGTAAAATCATCCACGTAATTTGCCGCAATCTTTCTAAAACATTATACATTATAATACCAACTTTCTCATCTTTATTTTTTATCAACTCCCACGGCTTAGTTGCAGTAATAAAACTATCTAAAAATCTTTGCTGTTGATTAATTAAATCTATAATTTTATCTAATTCTATAGATATAAATTTTTTTTTATAAGTTTCCCAGATTCTACTCATCTTAAACTCGTTTTTTGATATTGAAAATTGATTATTGAAAATTGATTGAAAATTGAAAATTGAAAATTGAAAATTTTCATCCTTGACTTGCATTTTTATTCCTTTAAGCCGCATTTTATCCATTAAAGCAACCGAACGTGCTAACAAATTACCCAGTCCATTTGCTAAATCCGCATTATATTTTTCATCAAATTTTTTCCAACTCACATCCCCGTCATGCCCGAACGGCGTAGCGCTAATTAAAAGATAACGCGCTCCATCAATTTTATATTTTTTAACTAAATCTTTGGGCGCAATCACATTTCCAATTGACTTGCTCATTTTTTGCCCATTAATTAAAAAAAATCCATGTGAAAATAACTGCTTTGGTAATGGCAAATCTAAAGCTAAAAGCATCGCTAGCCAAATTGTTGAGTGAACTCGCAAAATATCTTTACTCATTAAATGCAAATCAGCTGGCCACATTTCAGGAACTTTTTCAAAATTTCCATCCCAAGCTAATCCAGTTAAATAATTTAAAAACGCATCTGCCCAAACATAAACTGTCTGGCTTTTATCCCAAGGAAGCTGAATTCCCCATTTTACATTTTTTCTAGAAAAAGAAATATCTTTTAATCCATCTTTATAAAAATTCAAAATTTCATTTTTGCGTTCAAGTGGTCTAATTTTTACTTTATCAGTTTTGATCAATTTTAACAATTTATTTTGATATTTTGACATTTTAAACATATAACATTCTTCTTCAATTTTTTCAGGAACTATTTGATGCTCAGGACATTTACCATTAACTAAATCTTTTTTATTTTTATATTGTTCACATTCTCGGCAATAAAGCCCCTTATATTTTCCCAAATAAATGTCTCCTTTATCATATAAATATTGCAAAATATTTTGCACTGCTTTTTTATGTTTCTTATCTGTTGTGCGAATAAAAAAATCATTAGAAATATTTAATTCGTCCCAAGTTAATTGAAATTCAGCTGAAATCCTATCAGCAAACTTTTGTGGGGTTTGTTTTTGTCCAATCGCCTTTCTTTCTATTTTCTCTCCATGTTCGTCAACACCAGTTAAAAAAAATGTTTTATCGCCTCTTATTCTATGATAACGCGCCAAAATATCCGCCGCAATAACTGTATAGGCATGTCCGATATGCGGTTCTGCGTTAATATAAAATATTGGAGTAGTGATGTAAAACTTATTATATAGCATAATTATTTAGGGTCTGGCGATGAGAGCGTTTTCGTAACGACCCCAGTTAGCCAGCCGGCAACGGGGTAAAAATTTTTAGATTTTGAGACAAATTTTTTAAATAATTTTTTTA
>JAACEG010000086.1 GCA_011682665.1 Lysobacteraceae bacterium | reverse complement strand
CTAAAAGGGGAGGAACCTGTTTCTCACGATTCTCCCCCTTGTAGGGGGAGTTAGAGGGGGTATTTTAATTTTTAATTTTGAATTATGAATTTTGAATCAATTTTGAATGAGATAATGTTTAAAAATTAAAACATTAAGTAATTCAATCAAAATTCAAAATTGAAAATTCAAAATTATTTCCTGATATAATCCAGATAGTCTTTCGCTCTTTGCCAAGCAGAATAAGGAATTATGGGATGAACGGTTTTTCCGCCAAACTTGATGGTCTTGATTATAGCCTTGATTGGATATTATCAAATATTATTTTTTACAATTCTACAATTTTTGTTTAATAAAATTTTTTAAGAAATTATTCAAAAAAATTTATATATTTTTGATCAATTAAATTTATAAAAATACTTTTGTTAATCGGCCGATTATAATCATTAAAGTTACTATAAGAAATAAAAATGCGTTTTTTGGCGCGTGTCATCGCAACATAGAAAAGTTTTTTTTCCTCTTCTAAATCTGCATTATAAACGGGAAATTTAAATTCATTGACCCCGATAATAAACACACAATCAAATTCTAATCCTTTTACCTGATGAATTGTGACAATCGGAATTTTACCTTTTTCCAAAGCTAAAAAATCAATATTTTTAGACAGAGACGCAAAATTAATCAATTCTCTTAAAACAAAATCCGCGGGCTTGTCCAAATTGTCTTTTTCTTTAAAAATAGAAACTAAATTTTCAATTGATTTAAATCGCTTTTCAGATTCTTTGTCTTTACTATAATAATTTTTTAATCCAGAGCTTTCCCAAATATATTCTAAAACTTCTGCCGGCCGTTTATCTCTAATTATTTTTTGCCAAGAATAAATTAAATTGCTTAATTGAATAAATTTCTTAGAAAATTTTTTGAAAATTTCAGCTCGCTGAAAAGTCCCTATCTTCAATCTATCAACTAAAACTCCTAAAAGCCCAACTGTTGCCAAAACATCGTCCTTAGCGTCATGGGTGGCAACTTCTAATTTTAATATTTTAGACAAAGTGGTTAGTTTGTAATTTTCCACATTCCTAATAAAACGTTTTGCAATATCTAAAGTGTCATAATATTCTTCAAACTCAAAATTAATATCATTTCTTTTTCCATTTTCTTTTATCATTGAAATATCAAAATTAATATTATGACCAACCACTATATCTATTCCTATAAATTCTTTTAATTCATTAAATACCTCTTTTGGCTCCCTGCCTTTTTTTTGTAAAAATTCATCAGTCATCCCATGCACTCTAGCAGAATCTCCAACAGGAATATTGTTTTTTAAAATATGATAAAAATCTTTTCCTCTTTTCCCCTTGATTATTTCTATAGCGTAAATTTGAATAATTTCATCTTTTAAAACATTTAAGCCGGTTGTTTCTGTATCTAAAACAATAATTCGTCCTTTATTCCATTTTTCTATAAGATTATAAAATGGTTCTGAAAAATTATAATTCTTAAAACTTAAAAAATCAGATATTTTTAAGCCAATAGAATCACCATCCTTCTTTATTGATTTTAAGGTTTCAACCCCTATATTTCTTGATGGGCGTAAAACAATACGCAAAGCGCTTTCTAAATCAAATTTATTAAAAATAATTTTTAAATAAGCGTAAATATCTTTTATTTCCTGTCTGCGGAAAAAATCATATTTGTCAACAGTAATATGTTCAATCTTATTAGCAAAAAAAATATTTGCGGCGCGATTAACAGCAAAATTTGACCTGGTTAAAACAGCAATTTCGGCCTTTGGATTTTCTCTTCTTATTTTTTTAATATTATCAATTACCCAGCTGATTTCTTCGTTAAAATTATAACCGCCAAAAATATCCACGCATTTTTTTACTTTTTTGTCTTTTAGACTTTTTAGTTCATTAGTGTCAGAATAGGCAAAATTTTTTAAGAATGATTTTATGGCTTCTAAGATATTGCTATCAAAACGATAATTGATTGTCAAAGATAATTCTTTGACTGGAGCAAAATGTTTTTTAAAAAATTTTGAAATTAACCGTGGGTTTGATCCGCGCCATTTATAAATTGTTTGGTCTAAATCTCCGATTAAAGAAATATTTTTATGTCCTTTTGCTAATTCTTTTAAAACCAAATATTCTACTAAATGCGTATCTTGAAATTCATCTAATTGAATAAATTTATATTTTTTTGACCATTTGCGCCTTAATTTTTTATCAAAATAAAGAGATTTAGCAGTTAAAAGCACTAATTCATTAAAATCCAAAGCATTTTGATCTCTTAGAGCTTGCAAATATTTTTTATTTATTTCAATTAAATCACCACTAATATGTTTAGATCTAACAACACATCCGATTTCTTGCTCTAATTTATTTAATCTATAATCATAGAGCTTATCTATTAAGCTAAAAATTTGATATTTTTCACTTTTCCCCTCAACAATTAAATCAGGATAGTCAACTAAAATATTTTTCATTATCTCTAATTGTTCGTTTTCATCAAAAATAGCAAAATCAAAATCAATACAAATTTGCTTTGCTTCTAATTTTATAAAATAAGCGCAAAATCCATGAAAAGTTTTTATGGTTAAATTATCAAGAATTTCTTTAGATTTAATTCTTTTTTTAATTCTCTCGGACATTTCCTCTGCGGCGCGATTCGTAAAAGTCAGGCACAAAATTTCTTCTGGCTGAACACCTAAATCTAACGCTTTAACCACTCTTTCCGCCAGAATCGTTGTTTTGCCAGTGCCAACAGGCGCGGAAATTAAATAAGCGCCAAAAATATTATTGATAATTTTTTGCTGTGCTTCATTAAATTCCATATTTGTAATTTTGGTTATTGTAATTTTTTGATCCCTCTTTGGCAAAAAGGGTTGGAAGATTTTTTATATTAGTCCTCCTTTGAAAAAGAGCCTATCCCGTCCTCGCTACGGGAAGGTTAGAGGATTTTAAAATTATTAATGACAAATATCAAATATCAATTCAATGCTAAATGACTAAATGCCAAATT
>JAACEG010000085.1 GCA_011682665.1 Lysobacteraceae bacterium | reverse complement strand
TAACATTTAAAATTTAAACTTATAATTAATTGATCATTATTTTATTGTGTTTTTTTCTAAATTTACAACTAAATAGAGAAAAGGAATTTAAAAATTGCGAGCCGAGCAATTTTCCTTTTATCCCTTGTTAGGTGAGGGTTCATTTTGGCTACTTTATTATTTTATAAAATCAAAAGCTAAAATGAAAGCGCGGCGTCCCCGAAGCGTTCTTATTTGACTCCTGTTACTTTACTTTAGCATAAAGATGTGCATCAGAAAATTTATTTCCATCTTTTATAGATTTTTTCATAGTTCCTTCTTTTTTATAACCACATTTTATGGCAACCTTTTCACTTCCGATATTTCTAGGATCCACCAAAATTTCAATTCGTTTTAATCCTAATTTTTGAAATCCTATTTTTTCAAAAATTTTTACGGCTTTTGTAACAATCCCTTTACCCCAATATTCTTTATCTAAAAAATAACCTATTTCCCCGATAAAAGCTCGATGTTGATCTATTTTAATTCCACAACCGCCAACAAGTTTGCCATCGAACAAAATGGCATAATTATATTGCAGGTTATTTTTTCGCTTTTTTGCATTTTGCCGTAAAAATTCTTTTTCAGCTTCCACATCTTTCGGACAAACATGAAAATACTTAAAATTAGGATTATTTAGGATTTCAAAAAATCTTTTTGCATCAGATACTCTTTGATTTCTTAATTCAATTTTTGTTGCCATAAAATATTTTTAAAGAAGAAACTATATAAATTTTCTTGTAGGAAGTCAAATAAAATGTCATATAACATCTGTGATATCTGAAATTTTTATTTTTCTTCCTTAATTTAATTAATTAATAAAGAAAAGAAAAAAATTTGAGTGGAGATAGAGAAAGAATTTAACTATTGACTTATACGTTAATATTTGCTAAAAATAATCTAACAATATATTAATAAAACTAAGGAGGTGTTATTGTGACCGAACCACAAAATGCTGTAAACGAAGAAAAGATTGCCGAAATCGTTATTGCATGCCCTAACTGCAAAACTGAAAAAAGTTTTAAAATCGATTTAGATTCTGAAGCATGGCTCATGTTGTGTAATCACGGTAGGCACACCTGTAAAAAATGTAAAACGCAATATAAAATTGAAGGAAACATTGATTACGAAAAAAGTATTTTCCCGGTCAATAATTAAGTTCTTTCTCTAAAAACGGAGCCAGATATCATTTGTTAAGTGAAGTTGGCTCGTAAAGGTCGTTGCTTATCGTAGCGGCCTTTTTCTTTTGAAAAATGTTGTTATCGTAGGAACATTTAGCCAATTTCATTTAACATCTTGTGTATGCGAAGTTTTTATTTTTTTTATTATTAAATTAATAATAAAGAAAAATAAAAATTTGGGTGGAGCCAATAAAATAAACTAAAGATAAATTTATAGTAAGACATCTTTGATTAGATCGGGAACATACTGATAAAACGAAGGTGCGACATTATATTTTTTATTTTGAAAATCTTCTTGGCTCATCCATCCAATGGTTCCAATTTCAGCTGAGGGGATTGGTTCGCCTTCAATGACAACAACGTATAATTCTAAAGACAGGGAATTGTCGCTATGGGCGGCTTTTGTGATATCGTACGTTTTATAATGCTCGCACGATTTTAACTCGACGCAAAGTTCTTCGTTTAGCTCACGACGCAAGCATTCTTCAGCGGTTTCCCCAGCTTCATATTTTCCTCCAGGATTAATAAAAAATGGTTTGCCTGTGGGGTTAACAATCATAAGCTTTTTATCTTTGATTATTAACGCGCCGGCTTTTTGTAAATGTTGCATAAATTTATCTTTAATTTATTTTATTAGCATAACCGCATACACTTTGTTAAGTAAAGTAACGAATACTTGGAGCTATTTCAGATAACATCAGGGATAAAAGAAGTTTTTCTGGAACGAAGTGGAAAAAAATTTGGGAAAATTGCGGGCTAAGCGATTTTCCTTTTATCGATTGTTAAGCGTCCTGAGCCGTAACAAAATGGAAGCTCAAGCGCAACGTGGTCGGAGCGAAACGGAGAAGTAAAGGCACAATTAATTTTCGATGCTTAAATCTCCACTTAAGGTATATTCACTGATACGTCTGATTTCTTCCAAAACTCTTGTTTTCGTAATATCGTTTTTCCACCAATTTTCTTTTCTAATATTTCTTTCATCAATAACCGGATAAAAACAGAATTTAATATTTGTCGGGAAAAACTTTTTTGCAGTCATCAGAACCCTTCGTGAATGAAATGCCTTACAGACGAATAAAATTGTTTTTATATTGTTAAATCCAATCTCTTTGTCAATAATTGGTTTTGAAAAAATTATATTCTCTTTTGAATTAGTCGCTTCTCTTTCTAATAAAAAAGTTTTTTCCGGAATTCCCAATTCAATACCTCTTTTAAAAAATCGATCGGCTTCAATATCTTTAAGCTTTTCTTTGCTGTGCCCAGTGATTAAAATCCGATCAGAATATTTTTTATCAAATAATTTTTTTACCTCATCCATGGTTGAGAGATAGCTATGTCCAAAAACAAATATTAATTCTGCTTTTTCAGGGTTAGCTGGCAAAAATAAAAATCAGATATTGCTTGTATTGTAGAAATATTTTTAAAACCCATAAAAAATTAACTGTACCTTTATCACGCCTAACTGGTTTTTATGCGAAGTTTATTTCGGATAAGAAGTAAAACTTGACATAAATACGAATAATTGATAAAATTAAAATACTTAATTATTAAATTATTTTTGTTAGTTCTATTAATTTAATCAGATTTTTAATCAAATCAAAAATTCAACTTAATTTAAAAATAACATATTGATGAAAGGTTTACAAGAGCAAACAAAAAATTTATTAAAATTACGAAATTATTCTCCAAAAACAAGGAAGGCTTATTTATTATATATTGAACAATATTTAAATTTTGTAAAAAAGGAAAAATTTAAAAATAAGCAAAAGGCAATTGAAAAATTTTTGTTGGAAAAAATTGAAAAGAAAAAATCTCCGCAAACTATAAATTTAGCCTTAAATTCTATTAAA
>JAACEG010000084.1 GCA_011682665.1 Lysobacteraceae bacterium | reverse complement strand
ACAAATTTTTTAAATAATTTTTTTAGCCTACCCTAAGGTAAGGTAAAAAAATTTGAAGAAAATTTGACCAAAAGATGAAAATTGCAGTAGAAACAGCTCTCGTTACCAGCCCCTGTTTAATTTTCTAAAATTTTTTTAAATGGAATTGCTCCTTGGCGTAAAAGAATGGGATAATTGCTTGTTAAATCAATAATAGTAGATTCTGTCCCGATTTTTGATTTTCCTCCATCAATAATCGCTTCTATTTTTTCTGACAAATTATTGATTACATCTTTTACTCCAAGGGGGCTTTCTTTTTTTGAAATATTAGCACTTGTCCCTGTAATTGGATGTCCAAATTTTTTAATAATCGCTAAGGCTATTTTATTATCTGGAATTCTTATAGCGATTTTGTCTGTTGTAATTATATTAGGGATTAATTTTGATTTTTTAAAGACAATAGTTAGAGCTCCTGGCCAAAATTTGTTTATTAATATATTTGTTTTTTTTGATACGTTTTTTGTGAATTTAGAAATATCTTTTTTATTCGCAAGTTGGATTATCAAAGGTTTATTTAAAGGACGTTTTTTAATAGAATATACTTTTTTGACAGCATTAATATTCAAGGCGTCAGCTCCTAATCCATAAATTGTTTCTGTTGGAAAAGCAATTAAGCCTCCTTTTTTTAAAATTTTTACTGCTTCTTCTATTTTTTCTTTTTCTGGGTTATCAGGATTTATTTTTATAATTTTAGCGGACATAAAATTTATTCGTAAATTTTGTAATATTTATATAATAGCTTTTTTTGTAAAAGATATCAAGATATAATATACAAAAAACAGGGCTTTACGCCCTGCTTTTGCTAAATGGGGTGGCTAGAGGGAATTGAACCCTCGTTAGCGGTACCACAAACCGCTGTTCTACCATTGAACTATAGCCACCATAATGTCTATAAAAACTGGGAATTTTTAATTAACAATCTTTTTAATTATAAATCAATTTATTGAAAATTTATTGGAAATTAAAAATTGAAAATTGATTCTGGTGCCCTCAGTAGGAATCGAACCTACATAACCAGCTTAGAAGGCTGGTGTTCTATCCATTGAACTATGAGGGCATAATATCAATAAGTTAGCACTTTTTTGATAGAATGTCAATTATTGAGATATTATTTTGTATCTTGAAATAAAAGATAAAAAAATTTAAGGAAAATTTGGTCGATTTGTCTGCCAGCAGGTAGTAATATAAGAATGACAGTAGAAACAATTTTTATCAATAGATTATAAATAGGAGCTGGTGACGCACTTACTTTCGTAGTGACCCCAGTTAGTTAGCAGGAAACGGGGAAAAATTTGGAATTTGCAGTAGAAATGGGGCACGTCACCAGCCCCTAAATAGCAAAAAAGTTAGAAATAAAAATTCTGTTTCAATTTTAAAACAGAGTTTTTATTATAATTATCTTGGATTACGAAATACATAAATTTCGCTGTCTTTGCGAGAAAGGAGCGAAGCGACTGACAAAGCCTGTCTGCCGGCGAGGCAGGCAATCCCAATAATTGGCGATATATTCTTGGGATTGCTTCGTCGTTCCTCCTCGCAATGACATTTCGTAATTCAAGGTAATTAATATTTGAAATCAATAAATATTTTGTTTATTTTTGAAATTTTTTTTGGCATTTAATTGCGAGTTTATAAGGAATTCTTCTGGATTATAGCCAAGATCATCATATCAACGAATTGTTGAGAACATAATATTACCTAGCTCATTTTTTATTTCTTTATCATTATGAATATTTATCTTTTATCGCATTGCGTTTCTATCAGAAAATATCTCTAAAATTTTTCCCATACAGATTATAATTTGAGAAAGTGATAATTTTTAATTGTCCTATATTTTATGAGGCCGTTTTAATGACTGTTTAATTTTCATAAACTTTAAAGTTTATTTTTTTCTTGCTTTGAAATTTCTATCGTGGTTTTAATGACCGTGTCTGGGTTTAAGGAAATGCTGTCAATTCCGCATTTAACCAAAAATTTTGCAAAATCCGGAAAGTCAGAAGGCGCTTGACCGCAAATGCCAATTTTTTTGTGTAATTTTTTTGCTTTTTCTATTGCTAATTTAACTAGAGTTTTAACAGCCAAATTTCTTTCATCATAAATATGGCTGATTAATTCAGAATCTCTATCAACGCCTAAAGTAAGCTGGGTTAAATCATTAGAGCCGATTGAAAATCCGTCAAATAATTTTGCGAATTCTTCAAGTAAAATAACATTGGACGGAATTTCGCACATCATATATATTTTCAGCCCGTTCTTGCCTTGCTTTAATCCGTTTTTTTTCATTATATTTATGACTTTTTTGCCTTCTTCTATGGTGCGGCAAAAAGGAATCATAACTTTTACATTATTCAGACCAATAATTCTGCGAACTTTTGCTATAGCTGCGCATTCTAAATCAAAGGCGGAGCGATATTCTTTACTGTAATAGCGCGAAGCTCCACGCCAGCCAATCATTGGATTATTTTCAATTGGCTCAAAAATATGTCCGCCAATAAGATTGATGTATTCATTTGATTTAAAATCTGAGAATCTTACAATTACATTTTTTGGATAAAAAGCTCCAGCAATTATTGCAATTCCTTCTGTAAGCTTGTTAATAAAAAATTGTTTTTTATCAGTATAGCCATTAGTTAATTTTTCAATTTCAGTTATTTCTTTTTTTGTTAATCTTTTTTCGTTTTTCAATTTTTCAAAATTTATTAAAGCTAAAGGATGAATTTTGATATAACTGTTGATAATAAATTCTTCGCGCGCTAATCCAACACCATCATTTGGAATAAATGATTTCGCAAAAGCTGTTTCTGGGTTTCCAATATTCATCATTACTTTTGTTTTAGGACGTTTAATGTTTTTTAAATTATGGCGGACGATTTTAAATTTTAGAATTTTATCATAAATATATCCTTTTTCACCTTCCGCGCAGGAAACAGTTATAGCTTGTTTTTGCTTCAAAATTTTTGTTCCATTTTCTGTTCCAACTATACAAGGTGTCCCTAACTCTCTTGAAACAATTGCGGCATGGCAAGTTCGGCCTCCTTTATTTGTAACAATTGCTGAAGCTTTTTTCATAATTGGCATCCAATCAGGATCTGTCATCTCTGTGACTAAAATATCTCCTTTTTTAAAATTTTTAATGTTATTTACATCTTCTATAATATTAACTTTTCCAACTCCGATTTTTGATCCAACTGCCGCGCCAGTCAATATTAAATTTGATTTTTGTAAAAGTTTGAATTCTTCCAAAACATTTAAATTTTTTTGCGATTGCACTGTTTCTGGTCTTGCTTGTACAATATATAATTTATTGTTTTGCCCATCTTTTGCCCATTCAATGTCTATGGGTTCATTATAATGTTTTTCTACTTTAATAGCCCAATCAGCTAAGGTTAAGATTTCAGTATCGCTAATACTAAATTTTTTGCTGGCAGTCTTAGAGACCTTTATATTTTTAGTAGGAATTTTTGGATTTTCAGTATAAATCATTTTTTCACTTTTATTGCCAATTTTTTTAGATAAAATCGCTTGATATCCTTTTTCTAATGTTGGTTTGAAAACATAGAATTCATCTGGCGTGACTCTTCCTTGAACGATGTTTTCGCCTAAACCATAAATTGAATTTATTAAAACGACATTTCTAAATCCGCTTTCTGTATCAAGAGAAAACATTACTCCTGAGGAGGCTAAATCTGAACGAACCATTTTTTGAATTCCAATAGACAGACCGATTTTTAAATGATCAAATTTTTTTTCTTCCCGATAAACAATGGCGCGGTTAGTAAAAAGGGAAGCAAAACATTTTTTGCAAGATAGAAGAAGCTCTTTTTCTCCGCGCACATTTAAAAAGGTTTCTTGTTGTCCGGCAAAAGAAGCATCTGGCAAATCTTCAGCTGTTGCTGAACTTCTTACGGCTATATCTATTCCGTTTTTACCGCCATTATAAAATTTGCTAAGTTTTTTATAAGCTTTAATAATTTCTTTCTCTAAATCAGGTGGCAAATCAGAATTTAAAATAAGCTCTCTCACCTTGTTCCCGCGATAATAAAGATTCTCAATATCTTTAATTTTAACCGTTCTTAAAATAATTTTAATCTGTTCTTTAATTCCAGCTTGCTCTAAAAAATAATAATAAGCATAAGAAGTGATCGCAAATCCATTTGGGATTCTAACTCCCTGCTTTGTGAGCTTGCTGTACATTTCGCCAAGAGAAGCGTTTTTTCCTCCTGCTAAGGGGATGTCTTTAATGCCTAAATCCTTAAACCAAATAATAAAAGGTTTTTTATTGTTCATAAATAATTATTTTTTTAAATTATAAAATTAACATCTGTAAAATTAAAATATTTTTGCGTTTAAATATTTTTATGTTTATATATTTAGATGTTTATATTATAGCACAAAAATTTTAAATAGGGGATGGTGACGAGAGCGTTTTCGTAACGAAATTTTTAGATTTTGAGACAAATTTTTTAAATAATTTTTTTAGCCTACCCTAAGGTAAGGTAAAAAAA
>JAACEG010000083.1 GCA_011682665.1 Lysobacteraceae bacterium | reverse complement strand
TTCCTTTTTTTAAAATTATTCTTTCTGAATATTTCTCCAATTTTCTTTTACTTGCTATTATTGCTTCGTTATCCAAATCAATTCCCAATAATTTTCCGTCAGGAGCCGTTCTTTCCAAAATCGCCCCGGCATGTCCCCCGCCTCCGATAGTACCGTCAATTAAATTTTCCCCCGGTTTTGGATCTATTACTTCAACAACTTCATTTAATAGAACCGGGATGTGGAAATAAGACATAAGAGTAAAAAGTTTATAAAGTTATACTATTCTAAAAATTTTCCAACCAATTTGTCATTTCGAAACGGAGCGAAGCGAAGGGAGAAATCTTTGAATATTATTATGCATACAGAACGGTTATATTTAATTAACTCTTAGATCCCTCAATCGCTTCGCTCATTTCGGGATGACATAAAATGGTAAATAAAATAACATTGCTATACTCCAATCTCTCCTAACTTTTCCGCTATATTCTCGCTTTCTTTTTCTGTTTTTCTTTTATATTTTTCCCAGTTATTTTCGTCCCATATTTCCAAACGATTATATAATCCACTCACGACAATTTTCTTTTTCATTCCGGCGTATTTTCTTAAATAATCAGGAATAATAATTCTTCCCTGTTTATCAATTCGCGCATCCATTGCTCCGGCAAGCATTAATCTGGCAAACGCGCGTGTTCCCGATTGGCTGATTGGCAAACGGCTTAATTTTTCGGCCAAGACTTTCCACTCATTTATCGTATATAAAAATAAACAGCCATCAAGCCCTTTTGTGACCACTGCTCCTTTTTTCAAATCATTTCTAAATTTAATCGGCACAGCCAGCCGTCCTTTCTCGTCTAAATTATGATTGTATTCGCCGATAAACATATTCTTCACTTAAATTTTTTGTCATTTTGAATTTATTCCAGAATCTATCCCCTTCTACATTTAATCAACCTATAAATCATTAAACTATTGTGTCTGCATTGTATGCAAAAGTATATTATTTATTTTAGCTATTCCCCACTTTCACCCACTTTTTTATACTATAATTCCATTATACACCATTTACAATATTAGTCAAACCACCCATCCCTAAATTCTAAAAAATCATTTTCCCGCTTATTTAAGCTATTTTATAAAATTAAATCCAAATTACGCAACAAAAAAACAGATAAGCTATCCACAGCTTATCCGCTTTTAGTTTTTCAGTCCCTTAGTCATTAATAAGGGTTATTGATTTTTATCAATTATTCCTCTCTTGAGAGGAGAATTTATAGGAAAATTAGTAAAGCCTATCTAATATTTTCTTTTTACGATAAAGTCGTCAATCTCAACAAAAATTTTTTATACTTTTCAGAAATTTCCATTTTCTCAAGCCGCGTTTTTGAAAATCTGATCAAATCCTCTATTCTTTTCAAAGAATATTCCAATGATCCTGTTTCTTCAATAATTCTTCTAACAGCGTCTATTTCATTCCGGTCTATATTTTTATTTCCGAATGATTCGGATAATATTTTTAATTGTTCTCCATTAGCCTTTTTAAAAGCTTTGATTGACAAAAGTGTTTTCTTTCCCTCCTTAATATCCGCTCCCGCCAGTTTCCCTGTTCTTTTCTTATTCCCAAAAACACCAACTATGTCATCTTGAATTTGAAAAGCAATTCCAAGAGGTATGGCAAATTCGCTTATTGATTCCAGAAACTTTTTATCCGCTCCGGCTAAAATCGCTCCCAAATGAAGAGGTCCTTCAATGGTATATTTCGCGGTTTTATATCTCTGCATTTTAATAACTTCATCCATATCAGCACCTGGATATTCCGCCAGAGCTACATCCATCGCCTCGCCGGTTATTGTGTTTGAAATAATTTGATTTAATTTTTTAATAGCTTTAATTTTCAAATCAGACGGAAAATTAGAATTAGTCAGAATTTCATAACCCAAAGACGACACAAAATCACCCGCGAGGATAGCCATTGAAATTCCAAAATGCTTCATATTATTCCCCTCTTGAGAAGAATAATCAGAAAATCCTTCATACCTTTTTTCATACCGGCAATGCATTGACAAATCATTGTGCCTGAAATTATCCCTATCAATAATATCATCGTGAATTAAAAGATATGAATGAATCAACTCAATTGAAATTGACGCTTTAAGAATATCCGCCTTTTTTCTGCCATTGGCAATGAAATATCCGCAATGAAAAAGAATTGGACGAATTCTTTTTCCGCCGCTTAAAACAAACTTTTTCAAATTTTTAGTTATCTCCAAAAATTCTTTTGGTTTTTTTTGCTTCTCGACTTGCTTTATTTTATCGTCAAAAAATCCACTTAATTCTTTTTCTGTTTCATTTTTTAGTTTAAGCAATAAATCTTCTTCTAGCATATAGGTTATTATTATCAATTGATCCCTTCTTGCTTGTTATTGTAAAGATTTTGTCATTCTGAACTTGTTTCAGAATCTATTTTCTCTTATATCTAATCAAAGCTACAAATCACTGAAGCTTTGAATAAACTGAAAATACAATAAGCTATATTATTATATTATCATAGAAAGATAATTTGCATTGCGGATGAACGAATAGTATAAATAGTAAAAGTTAAAATATAGCAGGTTCTGAAACAAGTTCAGAATGACATAAGTGAAAAATTTATAATCTATTCCTGTTTAATAGGCAAATACACTTTTACTGTTGAACCTTTGCCTTTACCTTCACTGAAAAATTCAATTTTCCCGTAATGCGCTTTAATAATTTTTTCAACTATAAATAATCCCAATCCGCTTCCCGCCGCATTTTCAATTACCGCTTCTTTGCTTCTTGTAAATTTTTGAAAAATCTTTTTTTGGTCTCCTTTACTCACGCCTATTCCGGTATCTTTTATGATAATTTCCGCGTATTTGCCATTTTTCCTCGCGCTTATATCCACTCCGCCCTTATTTGTATACTTGCACGCATTATCAATCAAGTTTAAAAATATTTGCCTGGCATAATTTGGTTCAGCTTCAATTGTAAGCATTCCCCGCTTTCGTGTCAAAATTTATATAAAGACCCTTTTTATTAAAATTAAACTTTAGAATATTTATTGATTCTTTAATAATTTTTTCTAAAGACAGCTGTTTAAACTGAAATTTAAAAACTCCTCCTTCAAGCTCAATGGAATTAAGCATATCGTTTGTGATATTATTAAGCCGTTCGGCGCTAATGCATATATTCTTTAACATTTCTTTCTTTTTTCTTTTGGATAAATGATCAAAACTGCCTTCGTACCACATAGAAACCATTCCTCTTATCGCCGTCAGCGGAGTTCTAAGCTGATGCGAAGTAATGTGCAGAAATTCATTTTTCACTTCCACAAGTTCCTTCAATTTTTGATTTGCTTTTTTTAATTTCAGATTTAATTTTTCAACTTCTTCCCGCGCTTTTTTTTCTTTTTTAACGCTTTCAACCATCCCCCGGCTGAAATATAAAAACGCCACTAAAATCCCCGCTTTCAACAATTGCATTGTTAAATTATCTGACAAAATAAAGATGTCAGAGAATAATAGCAATAACAACTATTAAGGTTTGAGTTAAAAGAGTTTTAATGCCCATTAGATTGTGTTTGGTAATGGCGTAGGCGGTGAAGATAAGAAAGAAAATGGTAGCATAATTACCAAACTGATGAAGTTCAAAATTACCTCTTACGATAGGCAAAATTATATTAAAGACAGTGTTTAATATTAGAAAAATTGATGTCCCTATAAAAAAATATTGAATCATTATTTTCTTTTTTTTAGGGAGAATAAGGTAGTTAATATATAACCGAAACAAAATAAAAATATAAACTGCAAATGCATATATATACAATAGATAAGTTCCATAAGAAAAAACAGGATCTACGCCAATCTCTTTAATTGTCATATCTTTAATAACAAGATCAGTGAAAAGAGATAAAATGACGAAAAAAACACCATTTATTAGAACAAAAATATTAAAAATCTTAAATTTTTTTTCTTCTTTTAAAAAAAAGATGAAGAAAAAATAAAAAACAGCTGTAAATAAAGAAGCAGCTGCATAAGCCAATTTAGCCCAAAAAATAGCCAAAGGCACTTGAGTTGAAAAATATGTCAAATAACCAAAAGTTGGCCATAAGATAATAAAAATACTCATTAAGAGAAATAATTTATTTTCATTTTTTGTTTTATTGTTTAAATAAACCCAACTTCCTATCCATACACTTAATATAATAACTACAAAAAGAAGTACTTTATTCAATAAATTGTATGTCTCAATGTCAAAAATATAAATCATAAGCATTATTATTTATAACCTCTACTCGTGAAATGTGCAAAAATTAATTTCTCTAAAGAAGTTAGAATATCATTAATCTTTATTGTTTTTATATCTTTACCTATTCTTTTTATTTTACAATAGTTATCCTCCCATTCTTTTAAAAATTCTTCTTCTATATTTGATTTTTTAATCTTTTCAATTAATCTCGTCTTATTAGCTTTTCTAACATCTTCTACATAAATAATTTTATGCTTTAATGCATATGCAAAAACACCACTAGTAAAATCCTCTTCTTCTATTTCTCTTTCCCATGTAGTTATCCAGTTTCCAATTCTTGCCATTCGTTGAGCATATAAAAAAACTTTTCTAATTTCGCGCAATTCTTTTACATCAAATTTTAATGAGCAACATAAATCAATCATTAAATCAACGACTATTTGCATATTATGGGAAAAATAAATATTATATTCCACATCATTAATCAAATAATTATTCTTATTAACTAAATAAGCATACTCCATTGCATTTAAAAGTTGTTTTATATCAAATTCTATAATTTCCTTAAATTCATTGTATCTTGGATATTTCTTATGTATATTTCTAATACTACTCCAAACTTTAATTACAAATTTAACATACCTTTTTTCCTTTTCATTTAATTGATTAAATTTTATACAAGATTTATAGAAAGGCACCTTTAACAATTCTTTTAAAATTTTGCTATTCTTATGTTTATCGGCTATATCATCTACTAGTACTACAAACATAACTATTAAAAATCTTATTTCCCGTACAGATTTCCTATATTCTTTCTTCACAGAAGAAAGAATCATCATTTCAGAATTACCATAAACCCACTTCCAAACAAAATCGTCTCTCTCCCCTTCAACTTTTTTGTATTCTTCAACCCATTCTTGCAATTCTTTCGGAAGCGTCACTTTCTTTATTTTTTCAACTTCACTTTTTGTTGTTTTTGGGTTAATTTGTCCTAAAATTTGTTCAATTTTCATTTTCATAATATAATTATTTAAATTGCCTGAATTGTAATAATACGACTTTTATATTCATCTACTTCTCCGCATAGAATACCAGATACCTCCAAAGTTTCATTTTGAGAGCAACATACTGGAAAAAACAGGTTATGGTATTTGCATATTGCACTTTATTTTTGCGCTTAATAATTTTGTCAAACAACAATCCGGAACATCCTTTTTTGAACATAATTTTTGATGAAGGTAAAATATTAACTGTTTTATCTGAACATTTTATACTTTTAAATCCAGACATTTCTAATCCTTTAAAAAAATTTTCTTTGCGCGCCAAATTGGGAATCGTCCATCCATTTAAATATAATCTCATTATTCTTTTTTCAAACTTACTAAGATTGTTTTTTATTAAAAAATAATCACTTAATATTAATTTGCCGTCTGGCTTTAATATTCTATAAGCTTCTTTGATAAAGTCATTTTTATTTTCAGTATGACACACGCTCTCAATAGCAAACACTATATCAAAACTTTCATCAGCAAAACCCGTATTTAAATAATTTCTCTTCAAAAATCTCACCCTATTATTAATCCTAAGTTTCTTAGCAAAAGAATTAGCTTTATCTATCTGCATTTTTGAAATATTTATCCCTACTATTTCAATATTGCCATATTGCTTTGCCAGCCAAAGAGATGCCGCTCCAACTCCGCAACCAGCATCCAAAATTTTGTCTTTGGTATTTATTCTCATTTCCTCGCTTAAAAAATAGTTCATCCTTATCAATGAATCACTATGACCCTTAACAGTTTTATCCCAATATCCATAATGCATCTCGTATATTTCATGTATGCCCCAATGCTGATAGGAATTATCACAATCCTGATAATATTGAATTATTTCTTTATTTTTAATCATAATATAAAAAATAAACCTTCAAACCAAAAAATCCCAGCCGACTGGGATATCTAATAAAATAGCAACGGTAAAGACAACGCTGGACGCCCCTAAGGCAGTTAAATGCCCGCCATAAATGAACTCCCTCCAAGTAAAATTTAAAAACTTTTTTATAAAACCTCCAGCCCCGCTCATTTTGTTTTAGTTAAAAAATA
>JAACEG010000082.1 GCA_011682665.1 Lysobacteraceae bacterium | reverse complement strand
AGACTTTAAAAATTAAAAATTAAAAAATAATTTACAGTGTTATATATTGTTCTTCATTGCTTTTTGCTTTTTGGTCTGTTTTTTTATTATTCAAATATTCTCCGTATTCTTCTTGCTCTTTTATAATTTCTTTGAGTTTTTCGCTGGCGTTTTCCATTCCTCTTAATTCGTCGATCGCGTCCTCGTAACTAATTAAATTATTTTGTAATAATTTAATTGTATTATCAATTTGGGTAGTTTCGTCTGATACCATGACACTTTCAAATACTGGGCGGGTTTTATATTTTTTTACTTCAAATGTATAACTTAAAATGGCTGTGTTTAGTTCCTTAAAAAAATCATCCCAAAAAATTCTTTTCAATCCAATTTGATCTAATAATGGAGCGAAAAAATAAGCCATTGTTAAACCGGAAATATTACTTTTTAATTCTCCGGTTATTGCTCCATTGATTGCTTTTTTATCTTTAATTATATTATTGATTTTTTGGATATAATCTAATGCCTCTTTATTTTCGGTTAGAGTTAAAAATTCGGCTTTATCGTCTTGTCCTAGTGATAAGATTCCCTTATCTTCTTTATTTATATTTTCTGTATTTTTGTCGGAATAGACAGCTAAATTAGGCTCTGTATTTTCTTTTACTCTTTGGCTAAAATCTGAATAACGAAAATTAATTTCTTTGTCTAAGTGTGCGATTGTAAAGGCTTCGCTTTCTCCCTCATGTTTGTGGGCTTTTGGATTGTTTGGAATCCATGATACTGGAATTATACCAATTTTATTTTCTCTTACGGTTGTTTGATTTCCGATCATTATAATTTGCTGATTTTTATCCCAATAAGTAACTCGCGTGATCTCTTGTTCTTTATTTTCTAAATTGTTTATAGCTATATTGATAAATTTTTGCAACCAGCTTTTTGAATTTTTTTGGTTTTTTTCTTTTTTGGAAATTGTATCTTGAAAAGCAAATTGTTTTATTTCTCCGTAATCATCAAAAGCAATATTAACAGTTCTGGGATCCAATGACATTATTTTGGCTTTTTTTGAAATAGGATCTTGCGGATAATAAAAACAAGCAGATCCTCCAACGAGAAAATCTTCCGCTTGTTCTAAAACTTTTTTATTCAATTTTTCATTATCATAAGTATCTAAAATTGCCTTTTCATATTTTTCTTTTTTGGCTTTGTCTTTTTCAAAAACTTTTACGCCTATTTCCATTGTTCCTATTTTAGAATTTCTGGGGAACATTTTGGCTTTATAAACTTTTATAATATCTTCCGAATTGTTGAAAGTTAATTTTGATTTGCCTTCGTCCGGTTCTTCTTCAATTGTCCATTGATCATTGTTTCTAACAAATTTATTATATTTGTCAAAATACATGGCGCGCGTTTTTCGTGTTTCTTCTGTATTTTCTATAAAATTATCAACTAATTTTTTAGCCTCTGAATTTTTCATTTATTATTAAGTTATAAATTATAGTCCAAATTTTTTGAGGAAAATATTTTGGTCGTGGTTTTATTACTAGGTTTAATAATTTTTCAATTTTTCTTTTTTTGTTTTTTGATATATTTTCCATTTTATTTCTTTATTTTTTAAATCATAATATGGTTGTTTTAAAAAAGCAAGTGCTTGCCTGTGGATAACTTTATTTGCTTTTTTTAAATTTTATCATTATAATGACTTTGACAAAAAAAGAAAAAGAACCAAAAAGAAAAAAATGTTTTCCCATACCTTTACTATTTATAACTATCTTAACGATCTTAACTATTTATGCAAAACTTACAAAACGAAAAAACAAAACGAACTGAAAAAGATGAGATTTGGACGAACGAAGAAAAAACTTTGAAAAAAAATACTGACACTTTAACTGTATCTCCTATTCATAAACATTGCCTCGTCTGCCAATCTGGTCATGTTAATGAAATTCATCAATTAAAACCGCACCACACCTTGAAAGAAATTAGCGAAATAATTGAAAAAAAATACGGTATTCACATATCAATTTCCGTTTTGTCTTATCATTTTTCCCGATATTATAAAGATTTAAACGACGCTAGTGCTCGTGAATTATACGCTCGATTTAATAACGAAGTTGATGCGATTGCTGATCATAGAAAAAAAATTCTTTTTTTGGCTTCGGTTGGTTTTGAAAATTTAATGGACCAAATTGATTCGGGAAGATTATTTTTTGGTATAAAAGAATTTACCGAATTGGTAAAAATTTATCACACTGTTTTACAGAATCCCAATGCTGGCAGTGACCAGAATTTAGTTGCTGTTTTTCAAAAATTATCTAATGAGTATGGAGTTGACCTTAGCCAAGGCGTTCTCTTTTCTAGCAAAAAAAATAAAAAAGATGATGATGATTAAGGGGGGTTTGGGGGCTTGCCCCCATTCGAGCATTGCAAATTTGCTCTTGGGATTTTTTTTTATGTAAGAAAAAAAATCACATTTGCAAAAGTTTTTTTATATTAGTTGAAGTTCAAGCGTTTAGCTTGAAATTCAGTTCTTCAAAAAAAACAATTCAAAGCGGAGTTGGCAAGAAACCACATCGTCCGACCAACGGGAGGTCGATGGGGGTCTTGCAAGATGAACGAACAGACCAATTTTGCGAAAGGAGAGGCAAGCCGTAAAAAATTTTTGTGAGGAACGAACAAATGAATTTTTTTCGTGCGCGCCAGAACTGCATTGAGCGAAAACATTCTTGAGAGCCATATTAGTTTGGAATAAATTGAGTGTTGCACAACGGTGTGTTTTGCGACATTCGACTTTTCTCTGACATTTTTTTTCGTGCGATAGCGACGAGAAAAAAATTTCAGTTAGAAAAGCGAAATGTTCGCTAAAACATCACGTTGTGCGAGTGAACAAAAAAAACAATTCTCTAATATTTTTAAAAGAGTTTTTTTTGTTTTACCTTGCACTCAATTTTGTAAAAAAGATGAGGCGGTAATCCGCCGAACTCTGTATTATATAAAAGTGTATTTTTCAATATTATATAAAAGTGTATTTTTCAATTATTTTTAGTTTAAAAAAGTTTGTTTGGACAAAGAAAAAAGGAAGTCTTTTTATTCAAAAGTGTTCATTTTTTTTTGGTTCAAACAATTTCAAATTTGTTTTTTATA
>JAACEG010000016.1 GCA_011682665.1 Lysobacteraceae bacterium | reverse complement strand
GCGAAGCGACTGACGAAGCAATCCCAATAATTGGCGATATATTATTAGGATTGCTTCGTCGTTCCTCCTCGCAATGACATTTCGTAATTCAAGGTAATTGTAATTATTATAATATGGGATTATTAGATAAATTAGGAATTTATCCAGGATTATTATTAGCGCAGATAATAAATTTTCTTATTCTGCTATTTGTGCTATATAAATTTTTATATAATCCTATTTTAAAAATATTAGATAAAAGAAAAAAGATTATTTTAAAAAGTATAAATGACGCGAAAGATATTGAAAATAAGATGGGAAAAACAGAAAAAGAATGTGCTAAAAAATTTAGTCAAGCAAAAAAACAAGCAAGTTTTATTTTAGAAAAAACAGAAAAACAGGCAATTGCGGAAAAAAAAATAATTTTAGACAAGGCAAAGCAGGAAACCGCTCACATTATCAAAAAAGCAAAAAATGAAATTTCCAAGGAAAAAAATAAAACAATATTGGAAATTAAAAAAGAAATAGCAGAATTAATTGTTGTTGCCTTGGAAAAAATTATATCCAAAGAAGATTTTGCAAAAATGAGCAAAAAAAATATTGATAAGATTATAAAAGAATTGTAGTTTATGAAAATAACTTCTAGACAATATGCTTTGGCTTTATATGAATCGATCAAGAATAAAGAGAAAGAAGAATTAGACATCTTGCTAAAGAATTTTGTTAGTGTCTTGATTAAAAATAATGATTTGAAATTATTAGAAAAAATTATTTCAGAATTTGTCAAATTTTGTGATAAAGCGGATGGAAAGGCAAGAGTTGAGATTATAAGCGCTAAAAAATTGGATCAAGAAATTATTAGTTTGATAGGCAAAAATATTGCTGCAAAATTAGATAAAAGAAATATTATTATAAATAACAAAATTAATAAAAATATTTTGGGCGGAATAATATTGAAATATGGGAGTACAATTATTGATGGAAGTTTTAAAAATAAAATAAATTGTTTAAGAAGCAAGTTATATTGAATTGCGAAATTATTTAAAATTATTGTCATTGCGAAAAACTTTGTCTTTGCGAGGAGCCAAGATGAATATCTGGGCGACAGAGCAATCCCATGAATAAAATCATTAATTCTTGGGATTACTTCGTTATTCCGTTTTCGCTTTGCTCAAACTCCATTTCTCGCAATGACAGTTCGTAATTTAAAGAAATTAAATTATTAGTTTTGTAAAAAAAGAAAAACCCTGGCAGTGAAAATACCAGGGGTAAAAAAGAAAATTGATTAATATTTTATTTCTTCTTGCGGTTGCGTAAGATGAAAATTTTTAAGAAGATATTTAAGTTCCTCCTTTTCATCTTTTGCTAATTTAAGATTATTGATGAAACTATTTAATTTTTTATTATATTTTTTGGGAAAACATTTATAGCAAACATTTTCTCCAGGAACGATTAGTTTTGTTTTTCCGCAATTGTCGCATACTTTTATTAATGCCATGATTTTTTCCTCCTTATTTTTTAATATAAAATTATATAACAAATAAAAATATGTCAAGCCAAAAAGATTATATTATTGAGTCATTAAAAGAACAAATTAAAAATTTTAAAGCCAAGACTATTAAAGAAGAGGTTGGTAGTGTTGTTCAAATTGGTGATGGGATTGCTAAAATTTCAGGATTAAGTAATTGTATGTCTTCTGAAATGTTAGAATTTATTCCGCAAAAAGGAAAATCTGTTTTCGGATTAGCTTTGAATTTAGAGGAAGACATTGTTGGCGCTATAATTCTTGGTGATTATTTGAATATTAAAGAAGGTGATATTGTTAAATCAACAAAAAAGATTTTAGAAGTTCCCGTTAGTGAGAATTTAATTGGGAGAGTAATAGATCCATTAGGAAATCCCTTAGACGGGAAGGGAGAAATAAAAACAAAAAAATTTTATCCTATAGAAAAAATAGCTTATGGAGTTATCGCGCGTGAATCAGTTAACAAGCCTTTACAAACTGGGATAAAAGCGATTGACGCTATGATTCCAATTGGCAGAGGTCAGAGAGAACTTATTATTGGGGATCGCCAAACAGGAAAAACGGCTATTGCTATTGATACAATCATCAATCAAAGAGATGAAAATGTAATTTCTATCTATGTAGCCATTGGACAGAAAGAATCAAAGGTGGCGAAAATTGTCGCTGAATTGGAAAAAAATAATGCTATGGAAAATACAATTGTTGTTGTTGCTGGAGCTTCTGATCCAACCTCTTTATCATATATCGCTCCTTATGCGGGATGCGCTATTGGCGAATATTTTATGGATAAAGGGAAAGATAGTTTAATTATTTATGATGATTTAAGCAAACATGCTGTGGCTTATAGGGAAATATCTTTGTTATTAAAAAGGCCACCGGGACGTGAGGCCTATCCAGGAGATGTTTTTTATTTACATTCACGGCTTTTAGAAAGATCCGCAAAATTAAGCAAGGATTTTGGAGGAGGTTCTCTTACCGCGTTGCCAATTGTTGAAACACAAGCAGGCGATGTAAGCGCTTATATTCCCACTAATGTCATTTCAATTACTGATGGACAAATTTATCTTGAGTCTGATTTATTTTATCAAGGAATTCGCCCTGCGATTAATGCGGGACTCTCAGTTTCTCGTGTAGGATCGGCCGCGCAAATCAAAGCTATGAAAAAAGTTGCTGGGAAATTAAGATTAGATTTAGCTCAATTCAGGGAATTAGCGGCATTTGCGCAATTCGGATCTGATTTAGATGAAATAACCAAAAAACAATTAGAACTTGGAAAAAGAATAACTGAGATTTTAAAGCAGGATCAATACTCGCCAATGTCGGTAGAGCATCAGGTTGTTATTTTATATTCCGCTTCTAATGGTTTATTAGACGATGTTCCTGTTGAAAAAATAAAAAATTTTGAAAATGGATTACATAAATATTTATCTGCTTCTGCTGAGAAAGAATTAAAAGAGATAAAAAATACAGGAGAATTGAATGAAAAAAATGTCCAAAAATTAGAAAAAGAAATAAAAGAATATAAAAAGACCTTAGATTATTTGATTAAAAAATAAAAGGCCTCTTCAAAGTTGAGGCCTTCTGATATAAATTTAAGGAAAAGTTTATCTTTTCCGAAAAGTTTATCTTTTCCCATGTTTTCTGGGAACAAAATATTTGGGTTGTTTTTTTCTAAACAAATTTTTTGCAGGATAGATTTTTTTCGGAGTTTGATACCTGTATCCGAAAAGTAGTAGCCATATTTTTGTTGAATTTGAATAAGGTATAAAAAAATTATACATATGTTCCCCCTTTTTATTTTTTAATATATATTATTAAAATTATTTTGTCAAAATTATGTCAGCTAATACCCGCGATATTTTAAGAAGAATAAAATCAGTTAATAATACAAAAAAGATTACGAAGGCAATGGAAATGGTGGCGGCTTCAAAAATGCGGCGCGCTATTAATATGGTTTTGGCAACGCGACCTTACGCGAATTTGTCTTGGAAAACGGTCTTAAATTTATCTCAAACCGAAGATGGAAAAACACATCCTTTATTGGCAAAGAAAGAGGAAGAAAAAACAATTTTATTGATTTTGATTAGTTCTAATCGCGGGTTATGTGGGGGATATAATGTTCAGGTTGTTAATAAAGCCATTGACTCTATTAAAAAATATAATGGCGGAGAAAAGACAACAGAAATAATGACAATGGGGGGAAAAGGCGCTAGTTTAATTTCAAGAAATGGTTATAAAATAGTGGCTGATTTTGTAAAACCAGATTTAGCCAGTGGAATTTTTGAAGTTAGCGATTTAGCAAAAATGGCAATGAAAGGATTTTTAGAAAATAAATATGATAAAATAATGGTTGCTTATACTGATTTTGTGTCATCTCTAAAACAGATTCCAAGAGTAAAACAGCTTTTGCCAATTGATTTAGAAACCGAAGATGAATATCTTGGGATAGTTGGGAAGAATGGAAGAGTCGGTTCAACAAAAAAATTCATAAAAGAAAAGGAAGAAAAATATTTAAAAAGAAAAGGGTATTCTTATAAATATATTTTTGAACCAAATCCAAGGGAAGTATTAAATCAAATGTTGCCAAGGTTGATAGAGACGCAATTATATCAAGCATTATTGGAAGCAAACGCCAGCGAGCATTCTGCGAGAATGTTAAGCATGAGAAACGCGTCAGACGCGGCCAAAGAAATGATTGACGATTTAACGCTTTATTATAATAAAGCGCGGCAAGCTGGAGTAACTTCTGAAATCGCGGAAATATCCTCAGGGGCAATGATGGCGAAGAATTAAATTTTTTAACAAAAAAAAATGCCCTCGAATCTATAATAGAAATAGACCGAGGGCGGAGAGGAGGGTTGGGAGATATTTTGAAATTTTTTTATTTTTGTTTTATTAATAAAATAATAATATATAATAAATAACTTGTCAAGTCTTTTGCTAAAAAGCAGACAATAATAAAAATATGCCAAATAAAATAAAACAAACAGGTAAAATAAAGCAAATCATTGGCGCGGTTGTTGACGTTTATTTCGAAAATAAATTGCCAAAGATTTACTCAGCTTTAGCGGTAAAATTGAAAGATAAAAATTTGATTTTAGAAACACAACAACATCTTGGTTCTAATTTAGTAAGGACAGTCGCCATGGGTTCAACAGATGGTTTGCGAAGAGAAATGGAAGTTGAAGACACTGAAGAGCAAATTAGCGCGCCAGTAGGTGAGGAAATTTTAGGAAGAATGCTTAATGTTTTAGGGGAGCCTATTGACAATAAACCAGCGCCTCAGACAAAAAAAAGATATCCAATTCATCGCAATGCTCCGGAATTTATCAATCAATCAACAAAAACAGAAATTTTAGAAACAGGAATTAAAGTAATTGATTTAATTTGTCCAATCGTTAAAGGAGGAAAAGTTGGAATGTTTGGTGGCGCAGGAGTTGGCAAGACAGTTATTATTCAGGAATTTATTCATAACATTGCGCGAGAACATGGTGGATACAGCGTTTTTGCCGGAGTAGGGGAAAGAACTCGTGAAGGAAATGATCTTTATCATGAAATGAAAGAATCTGGCGTGCTTAGTAAACTGTCAATGGTTTTCGGGCAAATGAATGAGACTCCAGGGGTTCGCGCGCGTGTCGCTTTAACAGGACTCTCTATTGCGGAATATTTTAGGGACGAAAAACATCAGGATGTTTTGTTTTTTATAGATAATATTTTTAGATTTACGCAAGCAGGGAGCGAAGTATCAGCGCTTTTAGGAAGAATGCCCTCAGCTGTTGGCTATCAGCCAACCTTAGCTTCAGAAATGGGGGAAATGCAGGAACGGATTACTTCAACAAACAAAGGTTCAATTACTTCAATTCAAGCCGTTTATGTGCCCGCTGATGACTTAACAGATCCTGCCCCGGCAACTACTTTTGGGCATCTTGATTCAACTGTTGTTTTATCTCGTTCCTTGTCCGAGCTTGGAATTTATCCAGCAGTTGATCCGCTTGATTCAACTTCAATAATTTTAGATCCAAAAATTTTAGGAAAAGAGCATTATGAAGTAGCCCGTAATGTTCAAAAAGTTTTACAAAAATATAAAGATTTGCAGGATATTATCGCAATTTTAGGGATGGAAGAATTAAGCGAGGAGGATAAAACAACTGTATCTCGCGCGCGAAAAATACAAAGATTTTTATCTCAACCTTTTTTTGTCGCGGAAACTTTTACTGGCGCAAAAGGAAAGTATGTTTCTTTAAAAGATACTATTCAAGGATTTAAAGCGATTTTAGAAGGGGAATATGATAACATTTCAGAGCAGGAATTTTATATGAAAGGAAAGATAGAAGAAGTTAAAAAGTAGGATTATTAAGATAATTAATTACCCCCTCTAACTCCCCCTACAAGGAGGAGAACGGGAATAACGGGTTCCTCCCCTATTTTAGGGGAGGTTAGGTGGGGTAAGAATAACGAGTTCCTCCCCTATTTTAGGGGAGGTTAGGTGGGGTAAAAATTATAAAGAATACCCCCTCTAACTCCCCCTACAAGGGGGAGAACAGGAATAACGGGTTTCTCCCCTTTTAGGGGAGGTTAGGCGGGGTATAATAGAGGAGGTTAGGTGGGGTATAAATTTTGGCTTATTCTCAAAAAATTATTTATGAAAACAATAAAATTTGAAATAGTAACGCCTGAAAAAACAGTATTTAAAAAAGATATTAATCAAATAACTATTCCAACTAAAGACGGGGAAATTACTGTTTTGCCAAACCATATTCCCTTGATTTCTGTTTTAGTTCCAGGTGAAATTATTATTAAAAAGGATGGTGAAAGTTTTTCAATAGCTGTTTCGGGAGGCTTTGTTGAAGTTTCAATTGACAAAGTCGTTATTCTTGCTGACACTGCTGAAAGAGCTGAAGAAATTGATGAAAAAAGAGCGGAAGAAGCAAAAAAAAGAGCGGAAAAAATTAAAACAGAAAAAACAGTTGACAGCAGGGAATTTGCCTCGTTGTCAGCCAAAATTAAAAAAGAGTTAGCTAGGATAAAAGTCGCGAGAAAAAGAAAAAGAATATAAATTTGTAATTATTTTTTAATTTTGACAGAAAAATAAAAAGTGCTTATAATTAAAACAAAGAAGTTTTTATTCTTAAAAGAAAAATTGGGATTACTTAAAATAAAATTATGTCTCATTTTTGTAAAAATGTCTTAATTCGTTGTATGGATTTTCGCCTTAATAACGAGGTTGATAAATGGATTAAAAATTCTAATTTTTTTGAACACGGTTATGATTTGATATCAGTCGCCGGAGCTTCAAAAAGAATAGCTGAAGAAGGCAAAGAAATTTTAGGAGATGTGAGTGTTTCTGCTAATTTACATCATGTTGAAAAAATAATTATAATGCACCATAGCGATTGTGGCGCTTATGCTCAGAGCTATAATTTTTCATCTCCAGACGAAGAAAAAGAAAAACAATTTTTTGATATGAAAAAATCAGAAAAAATATTAAAATCAAAATATCCACATTTAGAAATAATAAAAGTTTGGGCAGAATTGCTTGATAACAAAGGAAAAAAAATAAAATTTAGCATTGTTGAATAAAAAAGTAAGAGATTAAATAATAGCTTATAACAATTAGCAACTTGAAATATAGTTGCCATTTTTTTTATTCAAATTTTTTTATGCCCTTGACAAACTTTTTAACAACATATAGTATATTATAAATACTTACCGACTGGTAAGTAAATAAAATTATTAGCAATAAATAACTCTATATAAATATTCAATATAACATCATGTATTTAAAACCAAAAAGTTCTGATCATTTTTCAGAAAATTTTATAAAAAATGATAAGAGAATTAAAAAAGAACACAAGACAATTTTTCAATTGTCTGATATAAAAAAAAAGATACAAGGGATTATTTTAGGCCTGTTTGGTTCTATTATGGCAAGTTTTGGCATAGCTTTAGGTATTTCAACACTTACTTCAAACCATTGGACAATTTTATCATCTGGTTTAATAGTTGGATTAGCAAGTAGTTTCGCGAATTCATTCGGTCCTTTAGTTGTTAAATCCAAATCGCAAACTTATTCTAAAAATGATTTTTTTGAAAGTACTGGATCTTTTGTGTTTACTTTTATAATTATTGTTTTACCGCTTGTTTCATATGTGTTTATGGATAATTTGAATATTGCTAGAATAATTTCTATTATGACGGGAATAGTCTTGTTGTTTATTTTTGGAATTCATCGCGCTTTATTGGAAGGTAAAACTTCATCACCATTATTTTATGCTTCTACTGTAGCTTTTATTGGAGCACTTTTTGCTGTAATTTGTTATGCTGGCGCTCTTTATTTTATCAAATAATTATGACAAATAAAAAATACCCAAAAATCGGACTAGCCTTAGGAAGTGGCGGAGTTAAAGGTCTTGCACATATTGGAGTTATAAAAGTTTTAAAAGCTAATAATATTCCCATTGATTATATTACTGGTTCAAGTATTGGAGCATTAGTCGGAGCTTTTTACGCGGCAAACAAAAATATAAATAAATTAGAAAAAATAGCTTTAGAGGCAACATGGAGAACAGGGTTGTCAGTAGTTGATCCGACTTTTAAAGGAGGATTAGTTAAAGGAGAAAGATTAGAAAATTTAATTAAAATATGGCTTACAAATGATTTAAGATTTAATGATTTGAAAATTCCACTCGTTGTTATAGCAACTGATTTAATTACTGGCAAAGAAGTTCATATTAAACAAGGCAATATTATTAAAGCGATTAGAGCCAGCTCATCAGTTCCTATTGTTTTTCAACCTGTAAAATATAAAAATAAATTATTAGCTGACGGCGGATTGTCAAACCCATTACCAGATGAAGTGGCTCGCGCGATGGGGGCAGATATAGTAATCGCAGTTAATTTAGACAATGTTTATTTTAATAACGGCTTAAATCATGATTTAAGCAAAAATATTAATTTAACTAAAGTGCCGATAAGAGCGTTAAATATATTAAGATATCATTTAGCTCGAAATTCTTTAAAAACAGCTGATATTCTTATTGAGCCAAAAGTAGGAGAAATAGGATTAGTTGGTTGGAGTAAATTTTTTAACAGCAAAGAAGTGAAAAAAACTATTAAAGCAGGCGAAAAAGCAACTTTGCAAATTTTGCCTCAAATTAAAAAAATATTATATGGCAAATCTAAAACAAAAAGAAGACGTTATTAAAGGCACTAAAAAACATATTATTCAAATTGCTAGACAGCTTTTTTCTGATTATAGTTATTTGGGTGTTTCAATGAGTGATATTGCCAAAAAACTTAATATTACTAAAGCGGCTCTTTATTATCATTTTACAGGCAAGGTGGAAATTTATAAAAAGGTGCTTAATGAGGTTTTTGATAATTTAATTTTATCTATTATGGACGCGTATAATAAAAAGACAACTGATAAAAAATTACATAAACTTATTAAAAATTATTTAGATTTTGGTTTTAAAGAAAAAAATCTTATTAAAGCATTAATGTTTAAACTATCCCCAACAGACTCTCAAATAAAAAAATATATTATCCAATTAAGAGAACAAGTCGCCGGTTTAATTCAACCACTGATTAAAGAAATGATTGCAAACAAGAAATTAACGCATAAAGTTGATAGCAGATTGACTACTTCTTTGTTAACAGGAATGATGGACGGATTGCTTTTAGAATATTCTTTTTTAAATAAAAAAATAGATTCAAAGAAAGTATCAGATCAAATCATTGCGATGTTATTTTAAAACTTTGTTAGATAATTTTAAGGAAAGGTCGAGGATTAACCCGCCTTAAGGGGTCTTATAATTTATTTAAAATATAAAATTTATGCCAGATTTTTTAACAAATATAGATTGGTCAAGTCCGACAACAATTATAATCGGAGTTGTAGTCATTGCTGTTATAGCCATTGGGATCTATCTTTTTTGGGCTTGGTCAGAAGGAAATTGGCCATTTAATCAATAAAATTTTATTAAGGGCGCTCAATTGACAAATTTATAATTGCAAAATTGAGCGCTCTTATAATATTTATCAGTAAAAGTTTATTATTAAAATATAAAAATAATCTAAAAAATTATGTCTAATTTAATTAAAAAAACAATTTTGGCCGGCTTAGGCGTTTTGTCGCTTAGCCGTGAAAAAGCAGAGAAAATAACCAAAGACTTGATTAAGCGTGGCGAATTGGCAAAAACTGAAGAAGCGAAATTTGTCAAAGATTTAATGGAGCAGGCGGGAAAAAACAAAGTTGAAGTGGAAAAGAAAATAGAAAAGGTGGTAGAAAAAACTCTGACAAAATTGAATATTCCGACACGAAGAGAGATAAACGCCTTGAAAGAGAAAGTTGATAGACTGATCAAGCAATCAAAATAAGCTAAAA